>JAHDBS010000194.1 GCA_020630225.1 Anaerolineales bacterium
ACATGCTGGACAATATTTACTCAGCGCAACGCTCGCTACGTGAAATTGTTGACAACATCTTAGATATTGAAAGTCTTAGCACCCAAGGTGGCATGACCCTCAACAAGTCAGCACTCGACTTGACTGAACTTGTCGAAAGCGTTGGCGAAATGCACGTGGAAGTTGCAAAGAAAAAGAATATCAATGTCCATTATGCGTTTGCAGGCTATGAAATGCCTTACAACGGCGATGAATTCCAACTCCGACGCTTGCTAAACAACATCACTAGCAATGCCATCAAGTATTCACCGCAAGAAAGCGACATTTGGATTACAGCCATCGACACCAACGAATGTTATCGAATTGATGTCAAAGATACTGGCTTCGGTATTCCAGAAGACGTTGTGGACAAGATCTTTGACCGCTACCAACGGGTGGAAAGCCATAAAGGCAAAGCATCTGGGACTGGGCTAGGACTAGCAATTTGCAAGGCTATTGTTGAAGCACACGGTGGTGAAATTAGCGTGCGCAGCAAAGTTGGCAAAGGCTCTACTTTCACAATCCAACTCCCCTATAGCAACCTCTAATTTCTCTCTGCAGACAACAAGTTCAAATGACTACGCAATGCAATGGGTGCAATAGAGGTATTCCGTTCACCAACATAGCGTGACTTAGGACGAATAAGTCGGCCTGTTTTCGATTGCTCGTAACAATGTGCAATCCAGCCCGCTACTCTTGCAATCGCAAATGTTGGCGCAAAGAACGTTGGATCCAACTGCAAACCATGTAGCAAGAGCGCAGTGTAAAACTCCACATTGGTTTGTAAGCGCCGTCCTGGCTTATATTCAGCAAGCAAATCAATTGCGACTGTCTCAACAGTTTTTGCTAATTCATAAAAAGCACGTTGCTGACCATTCACATATAACGCCTCAGCAGCCGCAGCTAAGACATCTGCACGCGGATCACGCACTTTGTAAACGCGATGCCCAAATCCCATTAGGCGCTCACCCGCGTTTAGCTTAGCGCGAATAGCTGGCTCTGCATTTTCTGCCGATCCAATTTCAAATACCATTTCAAGTGCCGGCCCAGGTGCACCGCCATGCAGTGGCCCTTTCAATGCGCCGACAGCTCCTACAACAGCAGATAACAAATCCGACTGGGTTGCAATAATTACCCGTGCCGCAAATGTAGACGCATTAAGCCCATGCTCAATGACCGTGTTGAGGTAGGTCTCCATCCCCTTCGCTGTTGTTTGTGTCGGTCGCACCCCACTCCCCATATACAAATAGTTTGCTGCATGCGAGAGCGAGTCATCTGGTGCAACCGGAGGATCTCCACTTAATAGGCGCTGATACGTTGCAACAATTGATGCTGAACGCGACAAAATAAGACAGGATAATGCATTGGAATCCAACTCTTGTTGATCCAAATCCGCAACGCTGAGGCCGATGCGTAACGCATCCATGGGTTGCTTTTGCTGACGCGCAGCAACGCGCAGAACATCTAGAACATTGTCCGGTAACTGTCGAAACCGTTTGAGCATTATGTCAAAAGCTTTCAGTTGTGGCACTGTTGGCAGCGTGCCATACCAAAGCAAATAGACTAATTCTTCAAACTGCAATTGTGTTGCAACCTGCTCTAGTGAGTATCCCCCAATAATGAGTTGCCCCTGTTCGCCATCAATTGCGCTTAGCTTCGTTTCTGCAGCAATTACCCCATCTAGTCCAATATTTGTAGCTGTCGCTGTCATCTTTTTGCTCCTTGCTGCTAAGAAAGCAGCACCCTGACACGTGAATTTCTTCGATCGTAGTAATATTGATATACGTTGTCAATCTTGATTATGTAATCAATATAAAGAGTGAAAATGACTCAAAACAGCCAATATCTAAGCGCCCAAGAAGCAGCAGACGCATTGGGAATAAGCATCCAAACGCTCTATGCATATGTCAGTCGGGGACTACTCAGATCTGAACCCGGCGGTAGCAAATCTCGGGCTAAGCGCTATCATGCTGCCGATATTCAAGCGCTTATTGATCGTAAAAATTATCGAAATGCACCCGATGTCGCGGCGCAAGATGCACTGAGTTGGGGGATGCCGGTGATGGACTCGGCCATTACGCTGATTCAAAATGGCAGCTTCTACTATCGAGGAAAAGATGTTGTGTCACTTGCCACAACGCAGTCTTTTGAAGACATTTGCACCCTGCTGTGGGACCACCCTAACGATATAGCATTTCGGTCTCCGCTTACGCATGCCAGCTTAGCTGCGTTACCAAAGACCAGCTCTCTCATTCGCACATTTCAGTTAGCCTTGCCATTAGCCGCAGAGATCGACTTAGCAAGCTACGACCTATCGTCAACATCCGTTGCTGCAACAGGCGCTCGCATCATTGCAATGTTGACTCGGCTCTCAACCTCAGAAAATTTGGCAAGTTCAATTGCAACCTCAATGCAGAAAGCATGGGCACCTGACAATCCTGCGGCGAGAAAAGCTATTGAGGCTGCGCTCATCTTATGTGCCGATCATGAACTCAACATTTCGGCCTTTACAGCACGCTGTATTGCTTCAGCCGGCTCCACACCTTATGCGGTAGTGGATGCAGCTCTTGGCGCATTACAAGGGTTTCGTCATGGTGGTCAGACAGAGAGAGGCGTGGTGATGTTACTAGAAGCAGCAAAAGCAACTGGCGTGCGGCGCTCCCTAGAAGATTACTTACGCCGTGGCGCTGCAATCCCTGGTTTTCAACATAAGCTATATCCAGACGGAGACCCGCGCAGCAGGCTTCTACTCAAATTGACGCAAGATCTTGTTCAATTACCATCTGAAATAGAAACAGCGCTGGCGTTAGAGGAATTAGTTTTTGAAAATTTTGGCTGGCATCCAAATTTAGACTTTGGATTAGTTGTCATGTGTACTGCGCTAAAACTACCACCACAGGCAGCCATCGCTCTATTTGCAATTGGCAGAACTGCTGGCTGGATTGGACACGCAATTGAGCAATATCAGGAGAATACGCTCATTAGGCCCAGAGCGCGTTATGTGGGGCTACATCCGCAAATCTGAGCAATGCATCTGATAAAGCGAGCTATATTGAGCCTTTATCTTCCAAAACTATATATTGCTGAACAACATCTGCAGTGTCATTCAATACTTCAGCATCTAGCTCAACCCAAGCATGCGCTTCAAAGCCAGCTTTAGGCGCGGTCACCCCAACCTTGATCTGCGGTTGATAACCATACTGTCGGAGCAAGCACCAAAGTGCCAAAGACTCACGCAAGCAAGAAACACGCAGGTGGGAATGCCAATTTGCCAGCTGGACTAATTCAGTAATCCGTTGTGCAGACACGATAATGCTGACGAGTGGCTGAATCAAAAACCGCCGTTCATAATTCGTGCGAACGGCGGCAAATTTTTGCGATTTCAAAGCACGCTCAATTCGGAACAACAACCATGCACCCTGCAGAAAGATTTTCTTTTCGTGCCATGGTAATTTCCAAAAAGCAATTACACGCTTCATTCACTCACAATCACTAAGTTATGCTCGATCAATTGCGACAGTAATGCCAACACATCTGTTGCAAGCTGCTCTTCAGTAACATCAAATTCAGTCAACATCGTTGCTAGCATTTCAGCAACTGTTTTGCCAGCTTGAATCTGATCCACAACATGGCGGCTCATGCTATTCAGCCCAAAATACTGCTCAGAGGTCAGGTGCAGCAAGACGCCTTCATCTGCTGTTGGCTGAAAGAGCACATCATTGGCAAGTGCCAAACGGGTCGAACGGCTTAGCGCAGTCACACTACTCAATGATGATGTAGCACTCGTTGAGGCTGTGCTTGCTGCGGCGGATCTTATAACGATCGAGACCGAAGACTTCACGTACCGCAACTGTTTCGCCCGGATAGTCTGCCAAGTTCAATTCGTCGAACCCAATTACACTACCTTTCGTCAAATGCGGGCGAATAGCTTCTAAACAACGCAAAGTTGGTTCATAGATATCAAAATCGAAGTACGCCATAGACACAATGGTCTGTGGGTTTTCCTTTAAATAGGCTTCGATTTCAGTAATAGCATTCCCTTTACGCAATTCATGCTTGCTAACGTGCGCATTTGGGCTTTCTGTTTCGCGTACATCAAGAACTTCTTGCAAATGCGCTTCATAGCCCTTTGTTACGCCATAGGCACCGACTTCAATAATGTCAGACGTGCCGTCTTTTTCATGAACAGAAGGAAACCCTTCCCAAGTATCAAACCCAATAATCTTTCGTTGATAGTTGAAAGGTTCATAAATAGCGCGGAATGCCTGATACAGCGCAAGGTTTTGGCCCCAACGGACGCCAAACTCCATAATGACACCTTGGACTTCAACACAGTGTTGATACATCTCATTCATGAACAACAAGCGGTTCAATGCAGAGGGTCGCATGTACAACCCAAGGTTGGCAAGCAACTCGTTCTGCGGAATTGGGGTGTCGTGCAATAAATCGCTTAGCTGCTCACGAGCACTTTTGACATTGTCTGGCGCGTAACCAAGCGTACGAATTTTGCTAGTCATTGTTGAATAACTCCTGTACGTGCAGCCAACAATGGCTGCAAATAGATCAATTAAAGCCCCTTGATATTACAAGGTAAGCAATACAATATTTTCTCTTAGTATAACGGGCTTTTGTCTCCAGCGAACTCCATAATTTGGACTAAAACCAACCTACAACGATTTAGAAATCATGTCACAACTCAAGCCCATTCCACTGTGATTTCAAGATTTCCAGACAATCGGAGATTTACACTCTCTATTTATTGAAATGTTTGGTAACATCTTGCGGTTTGCATCTTGCTAGATGATTTGACACAATGTAAACAAAAAGTCACAGAGAACAGTTTTTGTTCCTGTATAAAAAGAAAAATAATGCTTCAAAAACGAACTGATCTCCGAAATATTGCAATCATTGCGCATGTTGACCACGGCAAAACTACATTGGTAGATGGTCTGCTAAAGCAAGCCCAGGTATTTCGCCAAAACCAAAAAGTTGCCGAACGCGTAATGGACTCTAACGATCTGGAACGTGAACGCGGCATTACCATTCTCTCTAAGAACACCGCCCTTTCAATCAAAGATCCAAATACGGGTGAGCGGGTCAAAGTCAACGTTGTTGACACCCCAGGTCACGCTGACTTTGGAGGCGAAGTAGAACGCGTCCTCAACATGGTTGACGGCGTTCTCTTGCTAGTCGATGCAGCCGAAGGCCCAATGCCTCAAACACGCTTTGTGTTGCGTAAAGCATTGGAAATTGGCCACAAGGCAATTGTTGTCATCAACAAGATTGACCGCCAAGACGCAGACGTTGATCGTGTGCTAGACGAAACTTTCGACTTGTTCATTGAACTTGGCGCAACCGATGAGCAAACCGACTTCCCAGTGGTCTACACCATTGCCACCCATGGACACTCTGGACACACCCCAGAACTGGAAGACAATCTGCAACCGTTGTTCAACACAATTCTCGAACACGTCCCTTGCCCAGAAGTAGACCTAGACGCCCCACTCCAAATGCTTGTGACGACGCTAGGATATGACAACTATCGTGGTCTAACTGCTGTTGGCCGTGTATTCCAAGGCAAGATCAAAAGCGGACAACAAATTGCACGCATCAAGACTGATGGTTCAATTGTGAACGAAAAAGTTCGCTATTTGCACGTACAAGAAGGTATGGAACGCGTAGACGCTACCGAAGCTGGCGCTGGTGACCTTGTTACCATCGCTGGTCTCGAAGAAGTATTCATTGGCGAAACGCTGGCCGATCCTGACAACCCGATTGCACTGCCAGTCATTGAGGTCGAAGAACCAACCGTACGTATGACCTTTGGCGTGAATACCTCTCCTCTGTCTGGGAAAGAAGGCAAATGGGGTAGCTCTCGAAAGTTGCGCGAACGCCTCTATGCTGAAGTCAAACACAACGTATCTCTCCGTGTTGAAGACACTGACAATGCAGACACGTTCTTGGTGTCTGGTCGTGGTGAACTTCACTTGGCTATTCTCATCGAAACGATGCGTCGTGAAGGCTATGAATTCCAAGTTTCAAGCCCAGAAGTCATCATCAAGATTGATGAAGAAACTGGAAAACGCACAGAGCCTTATGAACAAGTCTTTGTCGAAACATCAGGTGACACTGTTGGCGCTGTGGTTGAATTGTTGGGCAATCGCCGGGGCGAAATGCAAAACATGGAAGACATGGGCAACGGTACCATTCGCGTTGAGTACATTGTGCCAACCCGCAGCTTGCTTGGGTTCCGTCATCACTTCTTGACCGCCACACGCGGGATGGGGATTTTGAACACATTGTTCCACGGCTATGGCGAATACCAGGGCATTCTCAAAGGTAAGCCAAAGGGCTCACTGGTGGCACACGAAAGTGGCACTACCACCACTTATGGTCTTAAGAATGCAGAACCGCGCGGCATTCTATTTGTTGGCGTTGGGATTGACGCCTACCAAGGGATGATTGTTGGCGAGCACCAACGCCCAGGTGACCTAGATGTCAATGTTTGTAAGAAGAAGAAACTTGACAACATGCGGACGTCTTTCAAAGAAATCGACAATGATCTCACCCCACCACTCAACATGAGTCTGGATGAATGCATCGAGTACTTATCAGGTGATGAGTTGTTAGAAGTAACGCCTGAGAACTTGCGTCTCCGCAAGCGAATTCTAAACAGCGGACAACGCGCTAGACTTCTGAAAGCATCTAAAGCCTAGTAGAACTCTAGACTTGATATACTTGCACTATGGCTAGTTCAAATCGCTCGACAAATACAATCCTTACACTTGGTGGCATTGCTGCTGGTGCGCTTGCAACACTTTGGTGGCGCCGTAAGCAGCAAGAACTTTGCGCAGACTCATTTGAGTACCCATCCGGCAAGGCGCTGATTACTGGCGCTTCAAGTGGAATTGGTGAAGCTTACGCGCGCAAGCTCGCTGCTATTGGCTACGACTTAGTCCTTGTAGCCCGACGTGAAGATCGTCTCGAAGCACTAGGTCAAGAACTCAGTGATGACTACGGCATTGAAGTCGAATATATGGCAGCTGATCTTTCTACTCAGGTGGGGATCAATAAAGTTGCAAAGTACCTGCGTGATAGCAAAGAAGTTGGCTTCTTAGTCAACAATGCCGGGTTTGGCACCACAGCAGCTTTTGCAGACACAAGCGTTGCTATGGTCGACAAAATGGTCAAGCTACACGTGCTGGCAACAGCTGCACTTTGTCGAGCAGCCCTACCCAGTATGGTTGTTCGCAAGTCAGGTGTGATCGTAAATGTTTCATCTGTGATGAGTTATATGGCAGAACCGGACCATGCCAACTACTGTGCCACTAAGGCATATATCACAACACTCTCGGAAAGTTTGGCGCGCGAAGTTGGTAAAGACGGCGTTATTGTGCAAGCACTGTGTCCAGGGCTAACGCGAACTGAATTCCATGACACCAATGACATGGTGGAAATGGCAGCCGCCTACCCTGACTTCATGTGGCAAACTACAGAAGACGTTGTGGAAGAATCACTGTACGACATGCACACCAAACGTGGCGGTGTATGTGTACCTGGCATGCATAATAAAGCGATTACCAACGTCGTTCGTTATCACAGCATCTCACCCGCCTTTACAGATTTATTCGAAAAGATCACCGGGCAGGTATGATTTATCGTGCTCAGCACGTCTGAGCATTAATGGGGATGGTTAGGTCCCGGTGGGCCTCGCGGTCTTCAACACCGTTGGCAGGTTGTTAGGCAAGCTGCGGTGGGTTCGACTCCCATCCTTCCCCGCCTAGAAAACAGCACTCATCTTGGGTGCTGTTTTTGTTTAAATCACTACGGTTTATCCACAGTCAGAAAAACATGACCAACACGAGATATGTTTCACGATACGTGAAACACAAACCAGTAGAAAAACAGACACAACTCACCTTGTGTTTCACAAGTATACGAAACATATAATATAAGTTCATTATTTTTGTGAAACAAACAAACAAAAATAAATGTTTATCACATTATGAAGCATAACATAGTATGTTTTACAGAAATCGAAACACTACTGACTAGTAATCTATTAGTTTCATATATCTGTGAAACTCATTCTGATGAAGAAAAAGCTTTATTATTGAGTATTACTCCTCAAAAAGAGGCTGAATATCTCGAAAATGGCGGTAATATCTCGAAAACACGTTGTGCCTAATGCGGACTAAAACAGTCGCAACTATTACAGCTATATCTTTACACTGTGCTC
>JAHDBS010000195.1 GCA_020630225.1 Anaerolineales bacterium
CGTAAACGACTTGTTCCAATAAGTCGCTTACTTAGCTACTAGCTAACTAAGATTTGCTGGGTGTTCTAGAAATAGAGCACCCAGCAACATCATTCACAAACAGATCATTCTAAAGATTGCTCACTTTGGCATGATCTGCCTGTGAAGGATGTACTTCTTTCAACTATTAGATCGTAGATCAATGAAGAAACGAAACTGGACACCATACTGGCTCATTCTGCCAACGGTTATCTATCTCTTGCTGTTTTTTGCCTATCCAATGGTGCGAGGGTTAGTGTTATCTGTTTGGGATGATGAAGCTAATCTACGTTTGCAAAGCGAAGCAAGCTTGACTGCAGAGTCTTCTGGCATGTTGCCACAAGGCGCGCAAATTCGATTGCTTGGACGACAGGGGAACTTGCTACCTGACGATGTGGTTGAAGAGAGTAATCTGCTTACTGAGCAGTGGTTCTTGGTAACCGGTGTTGATGCAGACGGTAACGATGTTGAAGGCTATGTGTCTGAAACCCGCCTTCGAATTCGCGAAGAAGCTGATGACGGTACGCCCATTATGGGGACTATCCGTCGCAAGCTTGGTAGTAACGCTGAGCCTTTGACGGACCTTCATGCTGAAGCGAGCTCTGTTAGCGAAGTGATTGCCAAAATTGAGCCACGGACAGAGATGTTTGTCCAAGATATTGCCATTCTAGAAGTTTGGTTTGAGATAGAAGGCGAACATGATGAGACGGGTGAAACCATTCGTGGTTGGGCTCCATCTCGTTTTATTCAAGTATTTGGTGACGAAGAAACCGGGCGTATTGATCGGGCCAATGAAGGTGAGTTCACAACAGCTTTCTTTGAAAAGATGATCAACGATCGTTTCTTCTGGCCGTCCGTAAGAACAACTATTTTGCTCATGATCATGATTATTCCTTGTCAGTTTGTACTGGCAACGATCATGGCTCTTGTTATACAAGCAAGACTGAAATTTAATTCGGTCTTTCTTTACATCTTCTCCATTCCCCTCGGGGTGTCAGATCTGGCTGTTGGGATCCTATTCTTCTCCATTTTTACACAAAGTGGGTTGCTCAACAGTACTCTGCAAGGGTTGGGGCTGATTGATCAGGCCCAACCCTATCTGACAGCAGATACACGCTATTGGATTATTATTGCTATTTGGTTGGCTGAGATTTGGCGTGCGACATCTATTGTGATGGTAATCGTAGTGTCTGGCTTGCAAGCGATTTCTGATGAAGTTCTAGAAGCTGCAGAATTATTTGGTGCGAGCTTCTGGCAACGTCTATGGCATGTGATCTTGCCGCTGTTGAAACCTAGCTTACAAGTCGCGCTTATTCTGCGCACTATTTTGGCCTTACAAGTGTTTGCGGTGGTGATTGCGCTCAGCGGTGGTGACATTGTGACTGTGCTAGCGAATGAAACATATCGTCAGTATTTTGAATTCCGTAATACAAACGTGGCGTCTGCCTACGCTGTCTCCATCTTGGCGTTGTCAATGGTAAGTGCAGTCTTTTATTTGCGGGCGGTTCGAACGCAGCAGGAGCTTCAGTAATCATGACTCAGCTTTCTTCTGAAACTCTCGATCTTCATAAGCGGATGCAGGCCATCCAAAAGCGTAATCGTGTATTTACATATGTGATTGCTATTTTGATTGCATTGTGGATTTTAGTGCCGATTTTCTTCATCTTTTCGATGGCGTTTACGACCCAAGAGGCGGTGCGATCCTATCCAAAAGGTTTCTTGCCATTTATTCCGTTTTCAACAGAAACAATGCGTTTCTTTTTGGCATCGGATGGGATTCTTACGGGTGTAGTCAATAGCATTATTGTGGCGGTAGTGACCTTAGTGTTGTCGACACTGATTGCTGCTCCAGCAGGCTATGCAATTTCACGTTATATCTTTCCTGGCCGTAATTTTTTCCGACTTTCAATCCTTGCCGTGCGGGCATTTCCGATTGTGGTGCTCTCAATTCCACTCGCAGTTTTGTTTATTCGGCTTGGTATGTTTGACAGCATTTACAGCTTAGCGCTAATGCACACGGCGCTTGCGTTACCGACTACAGTTTTGGTCATTGGGAGCGTGTTTGCCAGTGTACCGTACGAATTAGAAGAGGCTGCGCAAGTCTTTGGCTGTACGCCATTTCAGGCATTTAGGCATGTTGTCTTGCCGCTTGTTTTGCCAGGGATTGCGGCATCCGCAGTGTTTACCTTTGTTCTGTCTTGGAACGAAGTATTTGCGGCGAGTATTTTGACTGTTCAAAATCGGACTTTACCAGCACAAGTGCTGTTTGCGCTAAGCCAATCTAGCGAAGCATATCAATTTGCAGGTGGGTTTGCCTTACTGGTCCCGGCGTTGATCTTTATGTGGTTTATTCGAAAATATCTGTTCAATATGTGGGGTCAGGTAAGTAAATAGCTTTGTCTGTTAGATGGTGAACTGCTTAGTGTGGTTATTTCTGCACGCGCGCCACCATAAATCAACTGACTAGCCAACCAAACAATTATTCTGATGGCTGAAATCGTAATTGAAAATGTAACAAAAAAATTCGGTGACTTTGTCGCTGTAGATAATGCCAACCTGACCATTACTGACAAGGAATTTGTGGTTTTGGTTGGCCCAAGCGGTTGCGGTAAAACAACGCTTTTGCGTTCGATTGCTGGGCTGGGCATGGCTGATGAAGGCCGAATTCTTATTGGTGGGCGTGATGTTACGTATTTGCCGCCCCGTGATCGGAAGATTTCGATGGTGTTCCAAAGCTATGCGATTTTTCCGCACATGAAGGTATACGACAATATTGCCTTTGGTCTGAAAATGACCAAAGTTGACAAGAAGGAAATCGAAAGACGGGTTAGAAATGCGGCGGAATTACTGCATATTGAGAACTTATTAGATCGATATCCTAGCAATATGTCTGGCGGTCAACGACAGCGGGTGGCTGTGGCCCGTGCAATTGCAATGCAAGCCGAAGTGCTTCTCATGGATGAACCGTTAAGTAACCTTGACGCGCTGCTCCGCTTAGAAATGCGGGCTGAATTGAAGAAGTTGCTGAATGATATTGGCGCGACAACAATTTACGTTACGCATGACCAAATTGAAGCTTTGAGTATGGGGGACCGGATTGCGGTGATGAAAGATGGTGTGGTTCAACAAATTGACCAGCCAACAGCTATTTACGACACGCCAGCGAATAAATTTGTAGGCGGGTTTATTGGTAATCCACCAATGAACTTTTTGTCAGGGCAAGTGCAAAAACAGGCTAACCAATATCAGGTGAAAGTTGGTGATACGCTGCTAACACCACCGAACTTTATTCAAGATCAAATCAAGCACAAAGACGGGGATACGATGACACTTGGTATTCGCGCCGAAAATATGGAAACGCTGGTAGAGCCAGTTGAGGATGCAATCCCAGTGAAGGTTGATGTTGTTGAGCCACTTGGCGCTCAAAACTTGCTGACGGTCAGCATCGGCTCAGACCGGATCAAGGTCTCTACACACCCTGATTTGGCGGTGCGTGCTGAACAAAATGTTTGGCTACGTTTCCCAGCAGAAAAAATCCGTTGGATCGATACAGCTTCAGGCAAAGTATTATATGGGTAACTAGTTTGTTTGTTGGCTGGTGGGTTGGTAATTAAGGGTTACCCGAGATTCCATCAACAAACTAGCAGGCTAATCTACTAACAAACTATCCTTTTCATGAATCATACAAATGTTCATATCATCAACCATACCCATTGGGATCGGGAATGGTTTCTGAGTGCTGTTTACACTACACACTGGATCCCAACACTCATTGATAAACTCATTGAACTTAGTGCGAGCAATCCTGATTTTCGCTATTTGTTCGATGGCCAGACCCTAGTCATTGAGGATTTGCTACAAGCGTATCCTGAATATTTACCCAAAGTTCAGAAATTAATTGCTGATGGCAATTTGACCATTGGTCCATATTATTGTCAGCCCGATTGGAAGTTGACGTGTGGTGAAAGCCTGATGCGTAACTTAGAGTACGGTCAGAAAGACACTTTACGTTTTGGTAACTATAGCGATGCTGGCTGGCTTGTAGACACCTTTGGACATGTCTCCCAATCTCCCCAAATTCATAAGGCGTTTGGACTAAATAGTGTTTATGTTTGGCGTGGTATGCCAAAGATGGAACCATATTTCACTTGGGTTGGTGCTGATGGCACTGAGATATTTGGAGTGGATCTATTTGGTGGGTATCGCAATTTGTATGGCGTCACCCATGCGCCTGATGTTGCCTTAACGCGACTAACATCTGAAGTCGATAAGCTGTCTCCTTATTACCCAACGCCAGACTTACCTCTTTTTGATGGGTATGACTTAGAAGACAATCCTGAAGATCCGCTCACTTTCTACCGCAATAAATTCAACGGGCAACTGCCTGCTAATTTGACATTGCAGGAGTCTACGCCCTCTGAATTTGTAGATATGATCCGCACTAAATTAACTGACTATCCACAGTTAATGGGTGAGCTCAATTCAGGTAAGTATGGTGCAACCTTCCCCGGTACCTATTGTTCTCGGGTGTATGCAAAGCTTTCGGCACATGATTGTGCAACAGCGGTTTATAAATTTGCAGAGCCATTGGCTACGTTGGCTTATGAACATGGCCGACCTTATGAGGCTGATACCTATGAGGGCTGGAGCCGAAGCTTATTGCAGAATGACGTGCATGATGTGATTTGCGGCGTTAGCATTGATCAGGTCCACGAAAAGGCGCAGGCACTTTACGAAAAAGTATTTAGCGAAGCTCAGTCTGATATTACTGCTTCGTTACGCACGATCTTGAGTGATATGGCTGCTGGTACTTATGCAGTAAGTACAGTGGCGCATCCGATTCAACAACCTGTTTGGCTTGGTAATGTACTTTATGATGTCGAAACAGCTGGTGTCGGCGTGTTTCCAGTGAAGCATCAAGCAGAGACTGCCAGTGAGATTGAACCAATCTCAGCTTACGATTTCAAGAATGACCACTATGCATTTACATATTCAGAAGGTGACGGGGTAAAGCTCAATGCTGAGCGTAACGTTTATCTCGCGTTATATGCTGAGCATGGTGATACCTACTCTGACGAAACAGGTGATTTACTTGCTAAGATCCCTGTAGCAGGTGCGGCGACACATCAGCAATGCGGCGAACAACATAAAGTTACAATTGCTGTTAAGTATGAGACTGTTGATCATCAGATCAGTGCTGATGTCACCTTTACGTTGAACAATACGGATACAGCAAATGTTGATATCGATTTAGATTCAACTGGCACAGAATTCCGATTGGAACTTGTTGTTGAAACTGAAGCTAATGCACAGGTTTACGCTGGCATGCCGTTCGATGTCGTGAAACGTGACTATGCTGAAACGGATTTGCTGCCACGTGAGCTTGATGAAGTGTCGACAAAGATCATGATGGGGCAACGGGAGCTGAATGAAATTCGCACCTATCCGTTCCATGGGATTGTTGGGATCGGTACTGATGATTCGTCTACGTGTGTTTATGCTAAAGGCATTTATGCTTATCGGGCCTACGAAGAAGGGCGATTAGCAATTACGCTACGGCGCAGCGTTGAATGGCTGACGCGACCAAACCTAAAAGATAGAACCGGCGATGCTGGTCCATTTTTCTATGTGCCCGTTGCAAGATCTGAGCGTGTTGTGAGGCATCAGCTTGCATTGGCTTTCAAATCAGAAGCGCCTGATACGCTTGCCGTGCAACAGTCTCTCGCCGCATTTCAAGCGCAACCTTTGATTGTTGAGTGGGCGGGGAACGGTGATGTTTCAGAGAAAACGTTATTGTCTAGTGCGGCTCAGGTAAGCAGCATGCGGGTTGTAGATGGTAAGCGGGTTATCCGCTGGGTGAACCCGTCTGCACAAGCTACTAATGGACTACGGGCTAAGGCGATTGAAACAACAACTAGCGCGCCATTAGCGCAAACGGCACTCAATGTAGACAGCGTGGCCGATCTTAGTATTCTCAATGCGCCTGAGTGGCGGATTGGTCAAAGCCGGAGCCAACCTAATGCTGCTCAAATTGCGGCGGTAGAAGCAAAGGCAGATGTATCTGCGCGTGCAAAGGCAGATGCTGAAGAGCGCTTAGCCTCCGCAAGTGGACGTGAGCGTTATCTTGCGCAACACCAAGTGTATGTGCACCACCGCGAACAATTGGAATATTTGCTCTCAGCCCGGCTCAATACGTTGAAAGCTGAACTCAACGGTGAAGTGACAGACGCTTATCTGTACGAAGCAGATGAAGTAGTTGTCAAAATTGGCTGGGAACTTAATCAGCTGCGCATCAAACGCCGTATATATGACTATGTTGTAGCTGCTGTATAAACGGCGACCGCATGCAAACAATCAATGAAATATTGACATTTGTCTATGGCGAAGCTGACGCTCCTGCCATTGCAGCGCGCATCGACACGCTGATTGCCAACTTCAACGCTAGCTCGCAATCAGCGGACAATGACCGCGCTACCTATTTCGATGAAACTGATGCTGTGCTAATCACCTATGGTGATATGGTGCAGCATCCAGATGAAGCCCCGCTCCAAACCCTCAATCGGTTTCTAAACAAATATATTGCTGGCACTGTTTCTGGCGTACATCTCTTGCCGTTTTATCCATGGTCTTCGGATGATGGATTTTCGGTCATTGATTATTTGCAAGTTGATCCAGCATTAGGCGACTGGGCGGATGTTCAAGCATTTCAGTCTAGTTTTAGACTGATGTTTGATGCTGTTATCAATCATATTTCGCAGCATAGTGAGT
The DNA here is from genome assembly GCA_020630225.1 of Anaerolineales bacterium. Lineage (GTDB taxonomy): Bacteria > Chloroflexota > Anaerolineae > Anaerolineales > UBA6668 > JAHDIM01. The sequence goes on from JAHDBS010000195.1 coordinate 6,787, forward strand.
GGTTTGCCGCGTTCAAGCGAAATGAAGCCCCTTATAACGCTTATTTTGTTGAAGCAGACCCGCGTGCAGACTACAGTGCAGTCTTTCGGCCGCGTGCGTTACCGCTGCTGACAGAAGTCGACACAGCCGCTGGTGAGAAATACGTTTGGACAACATTTTCGGCCGATCAAATTGATCTGAACTACGCATCGCCAGATCTACTCATTGCGGTCTTGGAGGTGCTGTTAGCCTATGTGCGCTATGGAGCACAGCTAATTCGGTTGGATGCAATTGGGTTCATGTGGAAAGAGCTAGGCACGCGGTGTTTGCACTTGCCAGAAGCCCATGCGCTCATTCAATTGATGCGCTTGGTGTTGAATGAAACTGCACCGCGAACGGCATTGGTGACTGAAACCAATGTGCCGCATGTTGAAAATATTAGCTACTTTGGGGACGGATATAACGAAGCCCAAATGGTGTACAACTTTTCCCTGCCGCCGTTGACCTTGCATACGTTTCATACTGGCAATGCATCGGTGCTTAGTCGTTGGGCGAGTTCATTATCACAGCCGTCAGACCAAACAACTTTTTTCAACTTCTGTGCATCTCACGATGGCATTGGTGTCACACCAGCGCGTGGTTTGCTTGCTCCAGCCCAAATTGAAGCAATGGCGGCGCGGGTAGAGGCGTTAGGTGGATTTGTGTCTTACAAGTCTAATGGCGATGGCACGCAAAGCGCGTATGAGCTGAACATCAACTACATGAATGCATTAGGTGTGCCTGATGTAACGGAATCTGAAACAAAGATTGCCAACCGATTCTTGTGTTCACAGGCTATTATGCTCGCATTACGCGGTGTGCCGGGTATCTATTTTCATAGTTTGTTTGGTTCACAGAATTGGCTGGTCGGAGTTGCCGAAACAGGTCGAAATCGGACGATCAATCGTGAAAAGCTGGCGCTAGACAAACTGGAAACTGAGTTGGAGACGGGTCTGCGACAGCATGTCTTTTCAGGATATAAAGCGCTTCTCCAAGCGCGATGTGCCAATAAGGCGTTTCATCCGCAAGGTCAGCAAGAGGTGGTGCAAGGAAACGCGGCAGTGTTTGCTGTAAAGCGTGCGCATGCTGGGGAAGTTGTCTATTGTATTCATAACGTGTCGCCACATCCCGTTCGCTATGAACTGCCGATTAGTGGCACAGCGCTTATTTCCGGTGCAGCGCATGCTAAAGGCACTTACACTCTACAACCTTATGAAGTTCTCTGGCTTAGCTGATGTTCAATTGTTGGCAGCGACACGAGATGACCTAACGGTATATAACGCTGGGCTGCCACGATTTCCACGTAACTTCACTCGGGATGGCGTTATTTCTGCCTTGATTTCCGGTGATATGGATGTCATGCGTGATCAGGTGAAATTTTGCGCATTGCACCAAGGAACAAAGGTGGATGCCCAGTCTGGTGAGGA
>JAHDBS010000196.1 GCA_020630225.1 Anaerolineales bacterium
CTGCAGTAATTACTGTTGCCCAAGCAGCGCCTATTGCGCCATATGCAGCGCTTAGGACCCAAAAGAGGGGTAGGGCAATCAATAGCAATAGGGCCGTTGCAAGCAATGCTTGGCGGTCATACCCTTGCGCGACTAGTAGCATTGCGTAACGTTGCCCTAGCGTGCTAAGTGCTAGGCCGAGAATCAAAATTGGCAGAATTTGAGCGCTTAGCTCCCAGCCGCTCCCAAACAGGCGTTGCATGATGTAGGGGGCAAGCCAATACAGTGCGACTGCTGTGCAAAACAGGCTCATAGCCAGTAAGACGACAGTGCGCGCCATTTTACGCACGGCAACAGCTGATGCTTTGGTCAAGGTTGGAAAAAGCGCACCAAAGATAGCGATAGGTGCCAATTCAACCGCGCTGGAAATGCGCATGGCTGCATTGAGAAACCCAACTGCGCTGTCTTGGCCTAGACTGCTCAAACTAAACACACCTGCTTTTTGAATAAGCATGCTGACAAGCATGAGGCCAAATAAGGTCATTCCTTGAGTAAGCGTAGGACGCCAATTGGCAAATGGAGCAGACTGCCATAACCGTAAGCTCGGAATAGCTTTATAAGTCACATGCGCAGCATACAGCGTCCCTAATAGCTGCCCCAGTAATAGTGCAATCAGCACTGTTTCGAGTGTGCCACTACGCCAAATTGCCAACCCAGTTAGTAAGAATTGAAGCGCCGCAATTGCAAGTTGAAAACGCATCAGAACATCCATGCGCTCAAACCCACGGAGCAAAGCACTATAAATTGTTGTAAAGCCTAGCGGGAGGAGTGCCAAACTAAACCAACGTAGCCCCCAAACAAGATCGGTAATCCACGGCGCAGTGAGCCAAATAATGAAAATAAGGATGGCAGAGAGGTAAAGCTGCAAGCGTAGCCCAATTGCAAATTCGGGACAATCGCCACGTCGTTCGCGACTTGCAAGCCGCATGAGATGCGTGTCCATTCCAAAGCTGGAAATGAGATTTCCAACCGCCACAATGGCGGTAATTAGCGCGTATTGCCCCAGGCTTGCGGCGCCAAGTTGCCGCCCAATGCCTACTGCAACTAAAAATAGCGCGCCTTGTGTTCCTAACCGAGAGAGGAAAAGCCAAAGCGCATTGCGCGAAACGGTTTGACCGCTCACGGGCTAATTTTCATTGCCAGTGTCATCTTGGTCTCTACCAAAGATTCGGCGGCGATATTCTTTGATGGTTTCTTTTTTGAATTCAGCAGCGACGATGACTGGAAAACGGGGGGCTTCGCGGTTGCTGGTCAAGGCATGCCGTAAATTCCGCAGTCCTTGGCGAATTTCGGAGACGTGGGAATACTGTTCCCATTCCAATTCAAATGTGTTGGCTAAGGTGTCTAAACGTGCGTCTGTGAGGAAGTTCTCGCTATTTAGGCTATTAGACGCAAACCCATGGGTGGTGGTGAATAGTGCTTCACGTTCAGCGACCATTTTTTGACCACTTTCTGCCCGTTTGTACAGCGGTGTATCCATAATTGCGAGTGCACCGTTGTCTGTGCGCACGCGAAGGGCTTCGGCAATGCTGGTTTCGTAATGTTCGCTGTAATGCAGCGCAGCGTTGAAGACCACTAAATCAAACTGATCACTTTCAAATGGCAACTGATCAAAGTCGGCTTGCACAGGCAGAATTGGCGCGTCATAGTGAACGTGAGCACCAAGTCCATCGCGTTTCGAGACGCCTAAATCAACAGCGACAGCAATATGGTTGACCAAACTAACGTTGTAGCTCAGCCAGCCATTTCCGGCACCTAGTTCTAGTACTTTTAGCTGTCTTCCCCGGTCCTTTTCCAATTTATATAAAACCGAGTCCATGAGGATGCGAAAGCTGTTGTGGCGTTGTAACCATTCAGCAGAGCGTTTGCCAGTGATGTCATGGTGTGGCAGCTGACGATAGTAATTTGGGTCATCGCTGCCGCGCTCTTCAGCGTTTCTCACGGCTTCATATTCACGTTGGAATGTTGAAAAGTGTGCTTTCCGACTAGCGTGTAGCATGCGCCAAATGCCTTCTTCACGCTTGTACAAGGTGCCATCATCTGGGCAGCGTAGCGTGTTTTCATCTACATACTCCAAACGGGTTTTGGAGAGTGGCGAGGCAAAGCGGATTGAGTCGAATAGATCAGTCATGAATATGAGAGTGAAGGCTGGTAAACACCGTAATTGTAATGGCTAAGTTCGCGAATGCTTACGGGCTACCGACGCATTTATTGGCCCAAATAGCGCATGGTCAAAATGAAAAAGTCCCCCCAGCGATTGAATGGCGCGCGGGTAGCTAGCGCATCATCAAGGGTGACGAGGGCATTGTAAAGCTGTGGGCGGCGCTTCGCAAACGAATAGTTGTCGGCGGTTGGAGTCACCAGTGACAGCGCTTCACAGGCGACAAATTCAAAGCGCTCGTCAAATAGGGTGCGTACCTGGCTAGCGCTGAAATACCACGTGCGGAACTGGACTCCTTCTACATTTGCCATAACGCCATTGCGTTTCCAGCGTCGTAAGCCCACGCTAGGGTCTTTCAAGGTAAGCAGCAATTCCCAAGGACAAAAGCGCGGCATGATCACCCAGGTCACGGTTGCCCCAGCATTTAGCACCGCTGGCAGCTGTGCAACGATGGGAGCAAGGTCAGCGACGCAGTTTAGACCGCCCGAATTGGAATAAATGCCGTCAAACGGTGCGTTAGCTGCAGTTGCGATAGCGCCAAAATCCAATTGTTGTGACGTTAGGTGATCATGTAAATCCAGCGTCGCAATTTTTGTTTCAATCTCTGCGACCATGGCTGGAGCTAGATCTGTCGCATGTACACGATAGCCACGCTTGACCATCTCGACTGCATCTAGGCCGGTGCCGGCGTTCATTTCTAGTAAATGGCCAGCTTGTGGAGCGTAGCGGGCAATGTGGTCATACACCTTGGTGCGCATACGCGTGAGATTGACATGGTCAATGCCAAAGTCGTCATAAACGCTTGCCTTGCGATCAAACGCTGCAGCGACGTGTTCAGTGTGCGCTGTTGTCATTCAGATTGTGGCGAAGGCGTTGCGGCGTCTGCATATGTCATTGGTGCAGGGAGTGCAATGCCCGCTGGTGAAGCGCCTGCGAGTTGTTTGAGCTGACGGCGCAGACTTGGTAACTTTGCAAAGCGCACGAGGCTTTTGGCTAGGTCCACAAATAGCCCCAAATGCCATTGGGATGGTGAATTCCAAACACTTTGGAACTGCCACCAAGCCTTGCGAGCTCGATATTCAGTATGAACAACCGTGTGCAAGTGACGATAGAACGCGGTTGAGTAGGGCCCCTGATACAGCATGTCTAGATCTGCCGAGTCAGTCCAGTTTTGCTTATCCCCTAATTCAGCTTTGACTGAGTTATGAAACTTTGTACCCGGCAGCGGATAGGACACTGAAATGCCAATGTCATCTGGGCGGCAATCTCGCACCATTTGTAGCGTTTTTTCAATGTCGGCCATGGTTTCACCCGGATAGCCAAACTGTAAAAAGAAGGCGACTTTGACCCCATTCGCATGTAGCTGGTCGGCCGCTGCATAGATTTGCGCTACCGTGGTGCCTTTTTCCATGGCATTAAGGACCGTTTGCGCACCAGATTCGGCTCCAATCCAGACAATGTCACAGCCGGCGTCGGCTAAGGCTTTGGTATTGGCACTGTCACGCACAATCAGGTCTGCTCGGCTAAGACATTTGAAAGGCAGCTTGGCATTTTCAGCCACAACTGCGTCTGCAAAACGTTGGAACCAACGTGGTTTCAAGCCCATGATGTCATCTGCAAACCAAATATGGTCAGGGGCATAAGTTGCGTTGAGCCAACTGAGTTCTGCTGCAACATTTTCAGGGCTGCGTGCGTTGTAACGCTGACCCCAAATAGGCTTTGCACACCAATTACAGTGGTACGGACACCCACGCGTTGTGACCATATTCATGGAGAAATATCCATGCCGGTTGAGCCAGATTTGACGATAGCGCTCAACGTCAATCAGATCCCAAGCTGGAAATGGCAGGTCGTCTACTGCTTTGATTGGCAACCGATTAGCCGTACGCTGTGGCGTTGGAGTTGCCCAAGCGAGACCGGCAATTTGCGTGAAGTCGGTTGTTTCTGGGTCTGAAAGTGCGCCTAGCAAAGTTACTAAGGTTTCTTCACCTTCGCCAATGAGCACATAGTCAGCCCCGTTTTCGAGGTACAGGTTCCAGTGGTCTGTGGCGTCAGAACCACAGACGATGGTTGTCGCGCCAATTTCAGTTGCCTGCGCAAGCATTTCAAAGGCGGCTTCTCGCATGTTGGTAAGACACATTTTTGAAAGATAGTTGAAATTGTCTTCAAAAATGACAGCGTATTTAGGCTGTTCAGACTGGAGTGCTTGCGTCCACTCTGCTGTTGAGTCAGCTAACATGGCATCAAATAACGCAACTGAATACCCGTTGGCGCGCGTCACGCTGGCCGCATACATACTGCCCAATGGCGGGTATGGCATCATGGCGGCTTGCAATTTGGGGTCAAATCGCAAGTAGTACGACTGCCCGAACAAGACATCGCTCATGGGTGTCGCTCCATTGTGTTTAGACGGTCTGTAAATTGCTCCATAATGCGCTGTTGATGCATATCAAAGTGGCCTTTGCAGCGTGTTGCGCTGAAATTACTTTCTTCGGCGCATTGTTGCGCAGGCCGAAACTTTTGGATCTTGCGCTGCATTTCCCAGCTTTCAATCCAATTGCCAAGTTGGCCAGATAATAGTCGTTCGAAAATTGCTTTGCTCCAATGTGCCGTATCGGTTACTTGCCACTCTTGTGTGAAATGGGGAGCGCCAACCGCATTAGGTAGGTAGTCTGTTACCCAAGTGTTTGCGTTTCTGAGGTTTGCATACACCTGTTGTCCAAATAACGGTGTCATTTGGGCAATTTCACGCGCAACATACAAGTTTTTTTGCTGGGTTGCCAAGGTGTCTTCGCTCATAAAAAAGTTTGGACACAGGCTAATGCCCCGCCAACGCGCAAGATAAACAATGCCAATGACTAGCATGCGGGTTAGCCAGAGACGATTTGGTTGCGTGACAATAAGCAAGTCTATGTCTGCGTCGTCTGCAATGTTGTTCATTGCGAGAGACCCGGTGACGGCAATCATGCGAATGCCGGGGAAGTGACGTAAGAGTCGGGTATAGCGCTGTGCTTGCTGCCAAACCGTTTTCACTGTTGGGGGAACCTGTTCAGACTGAGAGATATTAGTCGGAAGACTGTTGGGCGGTAAATCGCCGTCTAAATTGATCTCTAAGTAACGACGTAACTGTGGCTCAGTAAGCGGGCAGTCGAAAATATCTGCATAAGCCTGTACCCGCTGAATAGCAGTCGAAAGGTCAAAAGGCGGTGAAGTAACAGGCATGCCGAAATTGTATACCTGTGGCATTGGGATTTGCCGCTGTCCGCATGAGAAGCCGCTTAATAGCAGGGTGGTCTAATTGTCTAGAGGCGGACAATGGGCTTATTTATCCATCTCAGTAGCGAGACCCAACGCACGGTTCTCTACCGCTCTCCATTTACTTAACAGATGCGCTAAATCGCGTTTTAAAAAGCTGCTAGAATCGTTGTCAGATACTCCATGTCTCTCAATTCACTCCGCACTTACTACTACACAAAGCCGCAACATGCCGCCCGTTTGCTAGGGATTGTCATTGCAATGACAGGCGTGATTGTTGGCGCAATGATGGGCTTTTTAGGGCCCTTAATTACCATTGCTGCGCTTGTGTCACTCGCCATTGGTTTGTTTGCCATTACAAGCTTAGATGTCGCGTTTTGGAGCGTCATTGGCGTCATCACAGTGTTGCCTTATGCAACGCTGCCGTTCAAGATTGTGCTTACGCCGACATTTTTGGATATGGCGTTGGGCGGGGTTATTCTCATTTATTTACTGCAATGGATGGGGGGCAAGCGCCGGACAATTAATACAACGCCCGGACACCTTGGAATTGTGGCCTTATTGCTAATGGCAGGGGTTGCGTTCGTGGCTGGAATGAACAATGGGGCGTTGACTTCGAATGTTATTCGCAAGTTTGCAGAGTTTCTGCTCTCCATTGCATTTGTCATCATCATTGTGGACTATGCTAAGACCCAATATGAATTGAAGACGCTTACCCAAGTCTTGGCGTGGGGGGCGGCGGCTACCAGTGCAATTGGGTTGGCGCTCTACATTTTGCCTGAGACAGTAAGCCAACAAATTTTGGATGCACTCCGTGTAATTGGGTACTATCAAAACGGCGGTGGATTGCGTTATATTGAAGAGAACCCTGAGCTTGCGATGCGCGCCATTGGGTTCTGGGTCGATCCGAATGCCTATGGTGGCACGTTGGCTGCGTTGGGCGCATTGCTTGCGCCGCAGCTTGTTGCTGAAGAACCAATTTTCAAACGGCGTTGGTTGCTATATGTAATGTTTGGGTTGGTCGTCCTAATGACCATCCTGACGTTTTCACGCTCTGCCATGATTGGCCTCGTTTGCGCGATGTTATTTGTGGCAACGCTACGCTACCGTAAGTTATTGATCATTCTCGCCGTCGGAGCAATGATCATCTTCATTTTGCCGCAAACCCAAGCTTATGTTTTACGGTTTGTAGAAGGCATTCGTGGTGAAGATCTCGCAACGCAAATGCGGTTTGGTGAGTACAAAGACGCCTTTACGCTCATTCGCCGTTACCCTTGGCTGGGTGTTGGCTTTGCTGGAACACCAGACGTCGATATTTACTTGGGTGTGAGCAGTATGTATCTGTTACTCACACAAGAAATGGGCGTGATTGGTTTACTTGTGTTCCTTGGCGCGATGGCAATTGTCTTCGGCTGGGGTTTGCAAAATCGTGAAGTGGTATTTGAAGACACGGCATTAGCGCCACTTTGGTTGGGGCTGCACGCTGGTCTAATTGCGATTCTGGCAATTGGGGTCTTTGACCACTATTTCGTTAACTTAGAATTTCATTCGTCACAGACAATCATGTGGCTTTTCGTTGGCCTAGCGCTGGCGACGACTCGACTTGCGTTGCAAAATAAAGCGCAAGCAACAAATAAGCGCATTTAATTCCCGTATTTATGGATATTCGTGAAACTGTAAAAACTGTGGAGTGGCTTGACGCCCAACGCAGTAAAGATAAAAAAATCATCCTTGGCTTGGAAGAGCGGTTAAAGGCATCGCAGAATGCGAATACCGAGCTCGAACAGCGCATCAAGCAGTTAGAAAGCGTGATGACGAATTTACAATCCAAGTTGGACGCTCGCTTTAGCGGCGTGACGGATGAGCTCGGCAAGGTCCGCATGGAATTCAATCGGCATATTGATGAGATTGAAATTAAGCGGGACCAACGTTGGCGGGAACAGGAGCGAATTTCGACTATTCATCATGAATCTACAACGCGGGCTGTGACTGAAATCCGGAAGCGGTTTGAGCCAATTCCAAAAATCTTGGCAGAAGTCGAGTCGCGCCGCGATGATTCACGTCGCTTTATTCGGCAGCTAGATGACACCCAAAACAATGTGCGTAACCTCATGCGCCAGTGGGATGAAACGCAGCAGGCTATCACCACGTCGCTTGAGTCTTATAAAGTTGATAACAAGCGCATTGTTGATGTCGGTGGAGAAGTTGCGGATATCCGGCGCCGGATGGATGAGTTGAAAGCGCGCAATGAAATTGTAGAAGATTTAGCACGTCGTGCTGAGCCGCGCATCAATGAGCTCATTCAGCTTGAAACTGAACGTCGCTTAGCGCAAAACGCGTGGATCGAACAGCAATCTATTTCGAATACAGAACGGCAACGGGCGTGGAGTGACCTTGAAGAGCGGGGCAAAGACAATGAAAATCGTTTCATTGAATTCTCGTCTCGTATGGATGTCTACGCTGAAACGCACCGCGAAATGGAACGGGCGCTAACGGCCTTCAATGAAAATATGATGCGAATTGAACAGCGCTTGAAAGAAGCCGGTGAAATTCAACGCATGACTGCTGATCGCATGAAAAACGATTGGGAAACGTTCCGGGGCGAAGACCAAAAGCGCTGGACAACTCACTTGCTCATGCGCGATGAACAATGGCGTGAAGAAGAACGGAAACGCGGTAAGCTCGTCGAGCGGATGCAAGAGTCTGAAGAAATTATTGCTGGCTTACAAGAAGAATTCCGCAATTTGCGTCACCAAGATCATCAGCG
>JAHDBS010000197.1:0-4716 GCA_020630225.1 Anaerolineales bacterium
ACCAAGAGTTTCTCTACAAAGGTTACAAAATGGCTGTCTTCCCAGATTCTGTAGACCGCCAAACACCAATGGTTGGCTATTTACCGGGCCACATGCCTTGGCCGCTAAGCAAAACACTTGAAGAACTAGGCGCAATTTTGGTCAATACTAAGTCAGACGACACCACGCAAGTTGACCGCAAACTAATTACTGGGGCTAGCCCATTGGCTGCAAACGAATTAGGAAAGGTCGCTGCAAACACACTCTTGGCCGCGTTACGATAATTCGCATTCATCCTTAGCGTTGCTTGGTGCTTCCGCTTCCTCACAGAAGCGGAACAGATAACCATCTGGTGACTGGACAATAAACTGAGACTGGCTCACATTTTGTCCTGCAACGAGATACACCTTTGTTTCCCAAGGTAAATAAATTGCCTTGGGACAGTTTGCTTGCACGCTGGCATACATCCCTGCCAAATTGTGAACATCCCATTGAAAATTGATACCTCGCCCAAAAGGATAGTCAAGGTCACCAGTCAGCCACTTGCGGGTGTCAATAGACAGGTCTTCTAGCATGAGGTCAACACCATCACGCGTGAGATAGACAAACCCCTCCTCTGGCCGAGTGTACTTGATAGTAAAGCCTAAAGCGTCTACAAAAAAGGCAATGTTCTCAGCCAAGTCTTTACAATACAGTTCAGGAACAACTTTCATTGGTGAAGGGCAACAAGCGATAAGAAGCTACTGCGTCTCAATCAATTTGATATCTCGACTTGTTGCACAACACCATGTAACAGCAAATGCATACTCTGATCGATTAGCGTTTGCATGGGAACATCACGCTTACTGCGCGACCACTCAAGCGCGGTGCCAAACATCGCCCAGCTAGCCAGCACAGCAATCGTTTCAGGCGACTCAATTTCAGAGGTCTTGGCCCAGTAAAACAGCACATCATATAAAAATGGTTGAATCTGCTGGGCGACAGGTGGATGCCCAACCGTATAAGGCAAGGCATATTTAGCATCAAATTCCTCTAAAAATTCACACGTTACTTCCATCAGTAACCGCAAATGCGTTGGCGTGAAGCCATCGCAACTTGTGATCTTTTGCTCCAGCTTCGCTTGAAACGACCCTCGCACCATATATTCCAACAATTGATATTTGTCTTCAAAATGCGCATAGAACGTTGCGCGATTGATAATCGCTTTATCTGTAATTTCTTGAACAGTAATCTGTGCGAGAGGTTTTTCACGCATTAGCGTGCACATTGATGACGCTAGGTCGCGCCGCGTACGCACGATGCGGGGATCTAATTTTTTCTCGTTAGGCAACATTTTTCAGTATTTGTTGTGTAAGTCAGCATTTCTAAAATGTTGTTGGTTGTCCAGCTGAGTTTGCAACGCTAGTATTCTAGCCAACAAACGAACACTAAGCAACAAATGTTGCTCACACAACAATAATAGGTTCAGCGCACTGTTTTACGTGATATTTCAGCTACTGAACAATTAGAAAGAGGTGCATCCATGAAAATTCTCGCTTTTGGCGCTAGCAATAGCCAAAACTCTATCAACAAAGCCTTGGTAACCTATGCCACAACCCTCATCTCAGGTGATGTGGAAATTCTTGACCTAAACGATTTCGAAATGCCAATCTTCAGTCAGGACCGTGAACAAGCAAATGGCATTCCAAATGAAGCCAAACAGTTTTATGCCAAGATTGGTGCAGCCGATGCACTTCTCATCTCGTTTGCAGAGCACAACGGCAACTTCACGGCAGCCTACAAAAACCTGTTTGATTGGACCTCACGCATTGACCACAAGGTGTATCAAGGCAAACCAGCAGTCATACTTGCCACATCACCAGGGTCTGGTGGTGCCAGCAGCGTCTTAGGCATTGCAAACCGCTCAGCGCCATACATCGGTCTGGACGTCAAAGCATCACTGTCAGTCGCAAGTTTTTATAACAAATTTGACTTAGCAACTGGTCGCGTGACAGACAGTGAAGTACAACAAGCTCTTGAGCACACAGTAAATGCACTCAAGTAGCTAAATATCGCATTTTTTTATAATCAAAACGATATGAAAGAGTTTACGCATTGTTAGTGCAATAAAGCGCTGCTTGGTAAGGTGCAAATTGAAATTTTAGACAAAGTTGAGGAAGTAAGAATCAATTTTGAAATTGATGACAATTGAGTGTCGATTCTGTCAATTGTCATTCGTCGGTAAGATACAACCACAAAACAACAGCTTTTCAATCACACGGAGAATAGAAATGAACATTGTAAGAATTATTTTGACAGTCCTGATCGCTCTACCTTTTATCTTTTTTAGCATTCTAAAAATTGCTGGCGTACCAAAGGCGATATTCAAAGAGCAGAAAGAACAATACTTCGACAATTACGGCATTAACCGCAACGGCATCCGGCTCATCGGGGTCGGAGAAATGATCGGCGCAGTACTGATCTTAGTTGGCCTGACTGCAGGCAATCTACAGGTTGGTCAAATCGGGCATGCACTTTTGATGGTCATCACCGCAGGCGCGATGTACTTCCACAATCGCTACGACTCAATTACTAAAGACGGCTTGCCAGCCATCATCCAGTTCGCATTGAATGCAGCAACGCTGGTCCTAACGTTCGTCATTGCTGGCTAAGGCAGCGCAATCACATCACTAGCTATTACAGCCTTGTACTGTATAGGGACGATACAAGGCTGATCCCCCAAACTCAAGCGACATCCTTTTGACGATGTCGCTTTCTATATTCTCCAGGCCGTATATTGAAAAAGCGCTTGAAGGCCGTGCTAAATGCAGCCTCAGATTTGTATCCCGTAGCTAACGCCACCGTAAAAATTGATTCATCGCTTGCCAACAACGCTCTTGATGCGTGCTGCATGCGAATAAGAGTCAGATATTGATGCGGCGTCCGCCCCACTAACTCAGTAAATCGATTCGAAAACATCGACCGTGACATGCCCGCAGTGCGCCCGAGCTTTTCGATTGACCAATTCACTGCCGGATCACGATGGATTTCAGCCAAAGCAAGTGAAATTTGAGGATCAGCCAACGCCGCCAGAAACGGGATATCAGGAGCCGAAGCATCCGCTAATGCCCGAATGGCTTGAATAAAAATGATTTCAGCGAGTCGATTGATAATCGCGAGTGACCCCGTCTTTGCAACGTGTGCTTCGTAGGCAATCAGGCCTAACGTATTGTCCAGCCACATCCGGTTATGCATTTCACTTGCTGTTAAGTGCAGCAATGGCGGCAGGTCTTGCAACAACGGGTGGACAGCATCATCAAAGCAAATTTCGCCGCAAACAAGGCCTGTATTCGGACCGCCGCCACCATACACTAAAGGACCTGTTCCGGTGTAACTCACATCTGCCAGAACATTATCTAGCGGACGCGCTGGCGTTTCGGGATTGTCAGCAATGGTGTGGCCCGCACCGTGTGGAATTAGCACTAAGTCGCCATTGGTAACCGGCTTGAAATCCCCTTCGCCATCCACTTGAATCCACCCCTGCCCGCGCGTAATGATGTGATAGCGCGCCACATTTGTCTTCGCCGGCACATGGACGCTCCACGGCAACGTCAGGTCAGTTCGAAAATAAAAGTTTGCCTGAAACAGTAGTGTATTCAGAACATCAGTTAATACATCCATCAGCAGAAAATAAATACGATTCAGTATAAATATAAAACAATAAATTATTGTTCGTATCGAAACACAATCATATTATATAGCCATTGTTACTCAACAGAGCGCTGACATCACTTATTTCGACAACGCTCATTTACAACACAAGGATATAGATCATGGACCTCCGCTTTGTCACCAAAACTATTCACGCTTATCTCGACTATCCAGTTGCATTAAGTCTTATGCTACTGCCATTTCTACTAGGGTTAGGGAGTACCAACCCGCTTGCGCTGTGGCTTTCCGTTGGCACTGGCGTAGCTGCGCTACTGCTGACTATTCTGACCAACCATCAAACGGGTCTCATTCGCGTAATCCCTTACAGCGTGCATCTCATCGTTGACTTTGCAGTTGGTGTGGTCTTTTTAGTGGCGCCATTCGTGCTCGGCTTCAGCGGGATTGATGCTTGGTATTACTGGATCAATGCGATTGCAGTGCTAACCGTTGTGAGCCTGCACAAGCCAGAAATTGCGGTTGCCGCGCGCTAACCTCGCAATAAAAAGAAGCGACTGCGTTTATTCTTATCGCAGTCGCTTCTTTTTATTTGTCTAGCCTGAATTCTTGGTAAGGTTCAAAATTACTGGGTTACACATGAGGGTTGTGGGACGCGAATTTCGCGAATGAAACGAATTGGTGCGAATATTAAGTGACACCTCGTTTGATTTGCGCTTACCCTGAAACACAGGCTTTTCATAAGCCTAGATTTTCAAAACTTTGCAAGCTAAACTAGCGCCCGGCTGCAATTTGCTCTTGTAATTTCGCAAACAAATCCACGCCCATTTGCAAGAAAAGGTCTACCAAGTCAATTGGAACCCAGTTTTGCACCAAATAATTCCCTTCTCGTCGATACCAATCAAAGTCACGCAGGGTCATGACTTTGCCAGTCGGTGGAATTCCCATATAGTTGCCATTGTGCCGTGAGTAAGGTGTATCCCAAATGCCTAGCGCAGCATAGTTCCCTTCAGCTAGAAAGGTATCATCCCCAATGCCAAGAATGCGCCCACCTTTGAAATTCGGATTGCGATCCCCAAAGCCCTCTAACCA
>JAHDBS010000197.1:4816-8153 GCA_020630225.1 Anaerolineales bacterium
GAAGCGATGACTTTACCGCCTTCAGCGCCACGCGCAGGTGGCAAAAGCTGATATCCCGCTTGCCGGATGACATCTAACATATCAAAGATGACGTAGCTTTCAGAAATCTTGCCGTCTTTCATGACATAAAACTGCCCAAACCGGATGTGTGTTTTCCGACCATTCGCAGGAATACCAAGCCAGTCATTGACAAACGTACCAACCAAATAGCCACGCCCGGTCACCCAATCCTCACCACCGCTCACGCCGCCCAGAAAGACATCTGTTTCGCGCTTTAGGTCTGGAAACGCTGCACGTAACGGACGCCAGACTTGGTCAACCACAGCATCGATCCCGATGATCTGATTGAGCGGTTGCGACCCATTCCAGTTGATATCTTCATGCGCAACAGTGCGCCATAAATCCCCAAACTGGTCGGGACTAGCGTAGTTCATGCGCTGCCAAAAGTCCCAAATAAGCGATTTGTTGTCCTGATTACGTCGAGCCGGAGTAGTCATAAAATGTCCTTAATATCATTAAAGCGAAGTGCTTTTGAATTCTATACTTGATTTCAAAAAGCACAACTTGAGGCGCTTAAATATTCAAACCAGACTGTAACGCCCCCCTTACCCCCGCTTTCCACATAATGAAATATGATGCACCTAGTAATAGTTACGTCATATTTCACGCAGCTTTCGGTCCACTTTTTCTACACAAATGGTTTCTAAGCTCTACCGCACCCTAAGTATTCGCGAGTCTGAAACCACCCTTTTCTGGCTACTCGCCTTGCACGCCATGTGCTTTGGTGTCACCCTCTCATTTGCCTATACTGCGGCAACCGCAATTTTTCTAAGCCAATTCGATGAAACCGCCCTCCTTTGGAGCTATGTCGTCATTGCTGGCATTGGAGTGATTGTGAGTGCCGCAATTGCTTTTCTACAAACACACACCTCTATTCCGACATTTCTGAATGTTGTAATTGGCGTCGTACTGCTTAGCACCATCACGTTTTGGGCAGGACTGCAATACGCACCGCATATCTATATTGTGTTTGGCGTTATTGTGTGGGAGCAAATTCAATTCACACTTGCAGAATTTGAATGGTATGGCATTCAGGGCGAAATGCTCACCATTCAACAAGGCAAACGATTGATGGGCGCTGTTGGTGGTGTTGAAGAACTCGCAAAAATTGGTTCTTTTCTAAGCGTGCCATTGTTACTGAACCTACTAGAGGTGCACCATCTTTTACTAGTGGCTGCAGGGTTCTATATTGTGCAGCTAGTCGTTATGCAGCGCATCTTCAAGCTACAACGCACGCTGATCTTAGCTGGGACAGTAGAGGGAGCAGCAGAACCAACGGTTAGTAACAGGGAGCTTGTACGTAAGCCCTATGTACAAGGCATCTTGCTGTTTATGGGACTGTTGATCATCTTTGAAATGACAATCAACGTTGGATTCTTTAGTGGCATCCAATTGCGCTATCAAACAGAGGCAGAGATTGCGCAGTTCATTGCCATCTTTAGCTTGGCGCTTTACAGCAGTCTGTTTGTCTTTAGGTCTTTCATCGCGCCGCGTCTATTACAACGTTACGGCGCAGAAGTAGGATTTCTCGCGCTACCCGTTTGCATTACGATTGCAACCGCGGCTAGTTGGGCGGCTGGCGTTTCGTTTGGTTTTGAAAGCTTACTTTTCTTTGCTGCAGTTACGGCTGCACGAGGGATTTACGAACTCATCGGAACTGGGTTACAAGAAACCTCGTTGATGCTAGTTTTCCAAGTGATGAAGTCTGGCGAGCGCTTCAAAGTCCAGAATCTACTACAAACATTGGTAATTCCAATGGCAACGGGGCTAGCGGGCGGGCTGCTTCTGCTCATTCCAAGCGGGCAAAACTCAAGCTTACCTATCAACTTAGGGACAGCCTTACTCACGGCCATTGCCATGTGGGTTACAGGTCGCCGGGTGATTAAGCACTATTTGAAAGATCTACCGCAGCGTTTTTTACCACGCCGCTTTACCGACTCACACCTAGCAGACAGCCCTATTTTAGATGTACACAACGCCGAGACAATGCAAGCCTTACGACTCACAATCGCCGAAGGATCACCGCAACAAGTCAAGCTAGCACTCGGGATTATGATGCGCATGTCACCCATGTTGCCTACCCAAGCCGACCTTACATTGTTACGGCAACATCCGTCAGAAGACGTAAAAGCATTAGCGAGTTTGCAAATTGCGAAGCTGCAAGACCAACTCCATCCAAATTACAAAAAGAATACGAACCTGCCCATCAATAAAATGCTAGCAAGCGATGACTTGCGCATCCGGCAACGCGCGCTGATAGAAATTGGCAAGCTGCGCGATAGTCGTTACACCAACGCATTGCTGTCTGCGCTAATGGAGCCAAGGTTAGTCGCTGCCGCCAAGCGCAGTCTAGTAGAACTCGGATCTGAAGCAACTCCAGCGGTACAAACAGCACTCAATGATCCGCAGTGCCCCATTTATATCAAGCAGCACTTACTGGATGTTCTGCTGGTAGACAACCACGAAGATACAAAAGCGTTTTTGCTAGCGCTGTTACCAAGTGCTAACGTGACAAATCAACATAAGCTCATGCGCGCAATCAATAAGCAAGGGTCGAAAGCTTGGGATGCTGACATCACAACATTAGAACATCAATTTACGCAAGATCTTGCATTAGGCAACTTCTTGAGTAAGCAATTGTTTGTGGTCAGTGCACATCCCAACACAGAAATGTTAGTCACTGCACTTGAAGAGGAGTTAGAAAACGTACGCCAGCGCTTGGTCTACAACATGAATGCCCAAATACCAACGGCTGAAATGCGTGCAGCGACAAACACCCTCCAACATGGTGATGCAGACAGCATCGGGCTGGCATTGGAATATCTGAGCATGGCGGTTACTAATGACGAGCGCTTATTATTTCGAACGTTGTTAAATCGGGAGCTGTCTGCCATTCAGCGTGGAGAATTGCTACATGCCAGCACTATGGAAGAAACGGAGTTTGGCTTAGAAAGCGCATTGTTCAATTTACTGCACGCGCCAAGCACCACAGTAAGCCGCTGGCTACGAACAACCAGCATCCATACCTTAGGAAAGCATCCCTTACCACGACTGACGAATGCACTCGTAGCGGCTCAAGAAATCAATGATCCAATTATTAGGGACGTCGCAGCCCAAGCACTGCGGGAAATGGCAGTCTGGGAAGAGGTCGCGCTAGTAGCGTGAATTTACGAAAGGCAACCTTCACAAATTTCCTGATAAAACAACCACGCTAGCTCAAGTCTCTAATCAAAAATATCTTCGATCAAATCGAAAATATCAAATTTCGACTTCTTCT
>JAHDBS010000198.1 GCA_020630225.1 Anaerolineales bacterium
TACGTCTTTTACGAAGGGCCACCAACTGCGAATGGGAAGCCGGGGGTTCACCATGGCTTGTCGCGGGCGTTCAAAGATATTTTCCCGCGCTACCATGCGATGAATGGCAAGTATGTCTTGCGCCGTGGTGGTTGGGATACGCATGGGTTGCCAGTTGAAATTGAAGTTGAAAAGAAGCTCGGTTTCAAAAATAAGCAGCAAATTGAAGACTATGGCGTTGCTGAATTTAACAAGCTTTGCCGCGCGTCTGCGTTTGAATATATTCAAGAATGGGAGCGCTTTACCGAGCGCCTCGGGTTCTGGGTTGACTTCCCAACCGCGTATGTCACCTATGAAAATGACTATATCGAGTCAATCTGGAATATTCTCAAAACATTCTGGGATCGTGACTTGTTGTATCAAGGGTACAAGGTTGTGCCTTACTGCCCACGCTGTGGCACGCCGCTGTCAGATCACGAAGTGTCATTGGGTTACCAAGAAGACACGCCAGACCCGTCTGTGCATGTCCGCTTGCCACTAGCAGATGATCCAACAACATCCATCCTCATTTGGACAACCACACCTTGGACGTTGCCAAGCAACACCTTGGCTGCCGTTGGCCCGAATGTTGAATATGTCACTATCGAACGTGAAAATGAAGCTGGTGAGACCGAACGAGTCATTCTGGCGAAAGACTTGGTCGAGAAAGTTCTTGGTGAAGGTGACCATAAGGTTGTGAATACGCAACTTGGGTCTGACCTTGAAAATGTGCGCTACACGCCGCCGTTCAACTACGTACCAGCGGATGACACCACCCACAAAGTTGTGTTGGCCGACTGGGTCACGACCACTGACGGGACTGGGATTGTACACATGGCACCCGCCTATGGTGCTGACGATCTTGCGGAAGGCAATAAACATGGTGCGCCAGTGTTCCATGCGGTCAATGCCCAAGGTGAGTTCACGGAAGAGATCACTGAGTTTGCCGGACAATGGTTCAAAGCTGCCGATCCTGTCATTACCGAAAACTTGAAAGAACGTGGCTTGCTGCTGAAGTCTGGCACTTACTTGCACACCTATCCGTTCTGCTGGCGTTGTTCAACGCCACTGATGTACTTTGCCCGCAGCACGTGGTACATCCGCACAACGGCGATGAAGCAAGAACTGATCGATCTCAATCAAACGATCAATTGGACACCAGACCATGTCCGCAACGGACGCTTTGGGAACTGGCTGGAAAACAACATTGACTGGGCGCTTGGCCGTGAACGTTTCTGGGGAACCCCATTGCCAGTGTGGATGGATGAAGATGGTAATGCAATGGCCGTTGGGTCTGTTGCTGAACTGTCTGAACTCGCTGGGCGCGACCTTAGCGAAATGGATCTACACCGCCCGCATGTGGACAACATCACGTTCGATCACCCTGAGTCTGGCAAGCTAATGACGCGTGTGCCAGAACTCATTGATGTGTGGTTCGACAGTGGGGCGATGCCGTATGCCCAATGGCATGCACCGTTTGAAAATCAAGAAACGTTTGCGGAGCAATTCCCGGCGGACTACATTTGTGAAGCAGTAGACCAGACTCGTGGTTGGTTCTATTCATTGCATGCAATCGGCACGTTGCTGAAGCAAAGCGTTGCGTACAAGAACGTCGTTTGTCTTGGCCTCATCCTAGATGGTGAAGGCAAGAAGATGTCTAAGTCACGCGGCAACATTGTCAATCCGTGGGATGTGTTTGGGAGTGTTGGGGCAGATGCTTTCCGTTGGTATCTGTACACCTCAGCCCCTCCGGGAAATCCGCGCCGCTTCTCCATTGACTTGGTCAATGAAGTCTTGCGTAGCTTCACGATGACGCTGTGGAATACCTATAGCTTCTTTACGACCTATGCCAACTTGGACGAATGGAAACCAAGTGCGGATGCGAACATTGAATACTCAGACTTGGATCGCTGGGTTCTGTCACGCTTGCATACCCTAGTGTCTGATGTGACAACGGCGATGGAAAACTATGACGCGACTGGTGCAACTCGTCCGATCCAAAGCTTTGTAGAAGAGCTGTCAAATTGGTACGTGCGCCGTTCTCGTCGCCGCTTCTGGAAGTCTTCTAGCGATGGTGACAAGAACGCAGCCTATGCAACGCTGTATGAATGTCTGTTGACCGTGGCGAAACTGCTTGCCCCCAGTATGCCGTTCTTGGCGGATGCGATGTATCGCAACTTGGTCTTGTCAGTGGAGCCAGATGCACCAATTAGTGTGCACTTGGCTGCTTGGCCGCAAGCCAATACTGACATGATCGATGAAAGTGTCAACAGCGATATGGCCTTAGTGCAAAAGCTGGTCTCGTTGGGTCACAATGCGCGCAGCAAGTCATCAATCAAAGTGCGCCAGCCATTGAGCGAAGCGGCATTTTGGACCGGCAAGATGAGCGATGCTGGTGCAATCGAGCGCTATAGTGCCATCATCTCAGACGAGTTGAATGTAAAAGACGTTCGCTTGCTGGACTCTGCTGGTGAAGCAATCACTTATGATCTGCATCCGTATCCAAAGCAAATGGGACAAGCGTTCAAGAATAAGTTCCCATTGGTGCGCAAAGCTGTGGTTGGCCTAGCGGACAAAGCTGCAGCAGCGAAAACGCTGTTAGATGGTGACTCACTGAGCTTTGAAATTGATGGTGACACTTACGAAGTGACACCAGAGATGGTTGAAGTTCGCTTGGATGCCCAAGAAGGATTTAGCGTTGCTGCTGAAGGTGGCTCGGTAGCAGCCTTAGTGACAACGCTCACGCCAGACTTGGTACGCGAAGGCTTGGCCCGTGAATTCCTGCGCCGTGTTCAAGACTTGCGAAAGTCTAGTGGTCTGGAAATTTCAGACCGCATCAATGTAACCTACGCAGCCAGTGACAACTTGGCACAAGCGATTGCGGACAATCAGGCTTACATTGAAAGTGAACTGTTGGCAGACAGCCTGACGGTTGCCGACAGCGTTGACAGTGAAGATGTCTATCGCTTTGGTGATGAAAGCGTCACAGTGAACATCTCAAAAGCATAACTAACTTGAAATCCACGAATGAGGTGAATGACACAAATATGCGTGTCTATTCGTGTCATTCGTGGATTCTTCCACTCTTTCCTCTAAAAGAAACTGGTCGCTAACGTTCTGTTATCGATTCTCTCGATACAATTAGAGTATGACCAACCACGTATTGTTACAAGACTCCCACTCTGGTCAGTGGCTGCATTTCAATAACGCTGAGCGTATTCTGATTGCCCGTGACGTGGCGTCAGTTCGAGTTGCGCTTCAAGCTGTTCAGGATTGGACAGATGCTGGCGGCTGGGCTGCCGGCTATATTAGCTATGAAGCATCAGCAGCATTTGATCCAGCGCTCGTGACGCATGCGGCAGACCATGTGCCGTTGGTGTGGTTTGGTCTTTACAATGCCCCGACTACGCTAGATGCAATTCCACAGTCTCAACAAGATTTCTCATTAGGTGATTGGGATCCAACGACCTCCCGCGATTCTTATGACGCCGGGATTGCTGGAGTGAAGTCTTATATTGCAAAAGGTGACACGTATCAGATCAATTACACCATGCGGCTGCGAAATGAATTTTCTGGCAGCGGGTTAGCATTGTTTGAGAAATTGGTCGGAGCGCAGCAAGCAGAATATTGCGCGTTCATCGATACAGACGAACATCTGATTTGTAGCGCGTCCCCTGAGTTGTTCTTTACGTTAGAAGGCAACACGCTCAAAAGTAAGCCAATGAAAGGCACCGTTGCGCGCGGTTTAACGTGGGCGGACGATCTAGATCAGCGTGACTGGCTGCATGCCTCCATCAAAAATCGCGCTGAAAATGTGATGATTGTCGATATGATCCGTAATGATATGGGGCGCATTGCGAAGCTAGGTACTGTAAAGGTTCCAAGCCTTTTTGATGTAGAACGCTACCCAACATTGCATACCATGACGTCTACCGTGGTTGCTGAGACCGAAGCGTCATATATTGATATTCTGGATGCCCTGTTCCCGTGTGCCTCCATTACTGGCGCACCGAAAGTGCGCACAATGGAGATCATTACCGAATTAGAAACAACGCCGCGCGGCGTGTACTGTGGTGCGATTGGCTATTTCGGTCCAAACCGACAAGCGCAGTTCAATGTTGCCATTCGAACTGTAACGGTTGAGAAAGCAACGGGGCAAGCTGAATATGGCACGGGCGGCGGCATTGTCTGGGATTCACAGGCTGCAAGCGAATATGATGAATGCTTTGTCAAAGCCAAAGTGTTGACGACTGAGCCGCCACGTTTTGAGTTACTTGAAACAATGCTTTGGGAGCCAAACGCAGGTTACTTCTTACTAGATCAGCATTTGGACCGCTTAGCAATCTCCGCAGCTTACTTCGGTATCACCATAAACCGGACGTTGATTGAAGCGGATTTGCTCACGCAGGCTGCACAGTTTAGTGAAGCGATGCGTGTGCGTTTACTTGTCTCACAAGCAGGTAGTGTAGAAATTCAAACGTATGTGTTGAATGCCAAGCCAAACACTGTCATGGTCGAAGTCTGTGACGTGCCGATTGATCAACAACATTTGTTCTTGTATCACAAGACGACTCGCCGTGGTGTTTATGAAGAGACTAAGGCTCAGCATCCGCATTGTGATGAAGTGATCTTGTGGAATGCGAATGGTGAAGTGACAGAGTCAACGTACAGCAATATCGTGATTGAAAAAGATGGCCGTCTGTTGACGCCGCCCATCAAAAGTGGGTTGCTTGGCGGCACTTATCGGCAAGCGCTGCTAGATAACGGTGACATTGAAGAAGAGGTTATTACGCTAGACGATTTAGCTGCTGCGGATCAGGTCTTTCTCATCAATTCTGTGCGTCGCTGGCGAACCGCAGTGTTTGTACAAGACTCGGTTGAAAAGATGGTGGGGTAATCTCCGGCGTATCGTCATATCAATAATGAATGCTAATGCCACCCAATTGGGTGGCATTTTTGATTCTGTGAAATCAAACCAGAATTGCCACATTCTTGACACATTTGGGACGTATCTTATGAGTGTGAGGGGAACTTCTCACAAATTTAGAACGTTTTTAGTACGAGGTAATTCTTATGACAACAATCAAAACAAAACTGACATTATTGGCATCTGGCCTAATTATGTTGCTCATGGCTGGCTTTGCGATGTTTAGCGCCCAGCAAGCGTTTGCAGCTGGAGCAACTGAATCGGTTGGAATTGCTCAAGATCTTCCATCTGCTGCATTTTCACAACCGGAAGATTGCATGATGCCATTTGATGTCATGCCTGCCACAGGTGACATTGAAGAAGGTGATGCTATTACTTTCTTTGATGATGACCTTTCTGAGGAAGAAATTCAGAAAGAGATCATTGCTGCAGAAAAAGAATTTTTGCAAAGCCTAGTCAAGGACGGCACGATTACGCAAAAAGAAGCAGATGAGATGCTGGCGCAATTGGAAAAGGATTTGGCCAATATGGGTGACATCATGATGGGTGTAAATGATCCTTGTGCATTTCCAGTCATGGATGACGACTGCATGGTCGACATGTTGCCAATGCCATATGACATGGGTAGTGACATGCAAATCTTCGATGGTGATATGACCGACGAAGAAATCAAAGCAGCGTTGCGTGCTGAAGAAGAAAAGTACCTACAAGAACTGGTCAAAGACGGCACGATTACGCAAAAAGAAGCCGATGAAATGCTGGCAGACTTTGATGTCTTCTTCGAAGAAGGCGGGCTAGATATGAACGGTGACTTTGTAGATGGCATGGGTGCATTCGAATTCGATGGCGACATGACTGAAGAAGAAATTATTGCCGAATTGCGCGCTGAAGAAGAAAAGTATATCCAAGAGTTGGTGAAAGATGGCACCATTACGCAAGCAGAAGCAGATGAGTTATTAGCTGATTTTGAAGTCTTCTTCGAAGACGTACCGCTTGATTTCGAAGGCGAAATGTTCCCATGTGACGACTTTGGCGCTGATACTTATTTCTCAACGCTGATGGAAGTCTTAGGCCTTGAAGAAGACGCTTTGTTTGATGCATTAGATGCTGGCAAGACCATTGCTGAAATTGCAAAAGACCAAGACGTTGCAGTCCAAGCTGTCATCGATGCATTGGTCAAATCAGAAAAGGCATTTATCGAAGAAATGGTGGCTGATGGTTATATCAGCCAAACTGATGCGAACGAATGGATTGCTGATCTTGAAAAGCAAATCACTTTTGATGTCAACTATACCTATCCTGATGCATACAGCATTGCTGCAAAGATCTTGAATGTGTCAGTAGAAGACTTGTGGAGTGCTGTAGATGAAGGTAAGTCAATTGCCGATGTTGCAAAAGACAAAGGTGTTGACTCACAGCGCATCATTGATGCTATTGTGAAAGCAGAAAAAGACTATGTCCAAGCGCAAGCTGATGCCGATCTGATTTCAGAAACGGAAGCAAAAATTTGGACTGCTGAACTTGAAGACTATGCAAAAAGCATGGTGGAAGACAGCTTTCTCGCTTGGGGAGTGGAAGCCATCCCATTTGAGAGTGAAAACTAACTGACAATTGTGTTTCCCTTCGGTTGGCGCCTGCTTCAAAAGCAGGCGCCTTAGGCGTTAATCTAATGCAAAAAACTGTTCTGATTGTTGAAGATGAGACCCGCATTGCGCAGTGGGTCAAAACTTATTTTGAGCGTGCAGGCTTCTATGCTGAAGTCTGCGCTGACGGGCGGTCTGGTTTACAGACTGCTCGTCAACTCGCACCAGATATTATTGTGCTTGATCTCATGTTGCCTGGTATGTCAGGTGAAGCGGTTTGTGAAGCATTACGCCGTGAGTCAGATGTGCCGATTATTATGCTGACGGCTAAAGGCGCTCATCATGATCGGATTACTGGCTTAGAAAGCGGGGCCGATGATTATATGGTGAAGCCATTCAACCCTGAAGAATTGGTAGCGCGCGCCAATGCAATTTTGCGGCGTGTCAAAGGGAAGGTGCAAAACAGCTTACAGTGTGGTCCCGTGTCTTTAGATTTAGGGGCTCGGGTTGCGACGCTGTCAGGTGCACCTATTGCATTGAGCGTGGCACAAATTACATTGCTGGAAACGTTTATGCGTCATCCGAATCAAGTGTTGACGCGCAATCAGCTGATTGAAATGGCATTCGAAGGTAACTTTGATGCCTTTGATCGTGCGATAGATTCGCACATTCGGCGCTTACGAAAAGTACTCCATATCGAAAATCACGAGCCAATCCAGACAGTGTATGGGGCTGGCTATAAATACGTGGTTACAGATCTCAACCTCTAATGTCCTTACGCGTGCGCTTGCTAGGCGCGTTTATGTCGATTGTTTTGCTCACCGTGTTGCTCAGTATTGCAATTGCGGCTTGGTCTTCCTACTCTGGTGTGACCGACTTGAGCGAGGCCATTAGCCAAGACGAAGCCCAATTTTTGGCAGAGCAGCTAAGTGCTCAATATGCAGTAACGGGTGACTACAGCGATTTTGAAAATACGCTGGCGTTTTTTGGCTATCCAGTTCTTGGTGAAGACTTTCTTTTTCCAGCAGAAATAATTGTTGGTGATGAATTTCCAGAAGCATTTGCTGTTGAAGAAGCCGTTGGTGACGCCGGAGTTGTTGTATATCCGGATGATATTCCCATTGAGGAGATCCCGTTCTTCACGCCTGAAGGCGTGATTGCCGACTGGGCAACTAGTCGCGTTGTGGTGCTAGATGCTGATAAATCTGTGTTGTTGGACAATTTTGATGAATTGCAATTAGGCGATCTTTCAGATGACATTGTTGGTCAGATGGTAGAGATTACTGACCAAGTGACCTCTGAAGTCATTGGGTTTGTCATTGTTGACTCTAATATTTCTGGGTTTGATGACGGCTCCAACGAATTCCTGCTCAGCATGTTGTACAACACGATTGCCGGCGGACTTATCACTGCGGTCATCACAATGCTGATCGCAGTTTGGATTTCAAATCGAATTACTGCGCCTGTGATTGCTTTGACCAATGCTACGGGTAAGGTCAGTGATCAGGCGACTCCACAGCCTTTGCCCGTTCAATCTAACGACGAGTTGGGGCAGATGACCGCATCTTTCAATCAAATGATCGCTA
>JAHDBS010000199.1 GCA_020630225.1 Anaerolineales bacterium
ATTGGCTTTGTTGTGCTTGTCAATTCTGCCGATGCTGGTGAGGCCCTAATTGAAGAAATTCCGGCCTTTATTGTTGATCTGTCTTCATAACTATTCACGCACTGGAGGTTAGTTAGGTATTGCCCTGCTAACCTCTACGCTTTTAGGCGTCATCTAACGCCGCCCACTTCGCGCCCCTTTTCAGCCCCTTTCGCATCCAGAAGCGCTGCGCCTGCTTTTCTACAATTTAGATAGTCAACTTACACAGTGAGCTATGTGTTGCTGTGGCTATTCTAAGCAGGTGAATGTATGAAACGACTGATCCAAATTTTTATTGTCAGCCTTTTGTCGGTAGCATGTATGCCGACTGATGTCCCAAATGCAATTGCAACTGATAGGCGCCTCGCCGCTGCAACTGAAGTCCATGTGCCTTTATTGGTAACCGCTAGTGTTGATATAGAAGAACACGAGAGTAAAGAAAACCCAGTAGAGATTGAGAAAGAGGGCGCTGGTCTAACGGATGTTGGAGAGGACTGGTTTGCAACTGGCTTTCTGAACTATCCTGTCGAATGGATAGAGGATCCGCTCAGCTACGGTGCGGGATTCTCGATGCACGTAGCAGCATGGCCAATGCAAGAGACCTATCCAGGTGCTGCGTATCAAAGTGGACTGCCGGGAACGTGGATGCATGCTGACGCAGCGACAGACCGTGAAGAAATTTATTCGACCATTGAAGGTGGGCTAGGGTGGTGGAATGACACACGCTTTGCCACAGAAACGCCGAAGTTCATCATGGGCGGTGTCTCTCGTGAATTTATGGAGTGGGCAAACGGCCCCGGCGCAGGTGCTGGATTTGGAGACGTAGATCGGCGTGATTGGGATGAGCCGCAAGGCAAGTATGGTGTTGCGCAGCTCAGTCCCTATGTGCTGTGGGCACCGGATGGGTTGAATTTGAAAGACGGTACCAATGGCGAGTTGTTTGGCTATGGGTATCACCCTTTGCCATTGATTGACACACAAGTAGAAACCAATGGTTTGGATGTCAGCACTGGTAATCAGAGCTGGACTCTGTTTCTAAACACTGGCAATTTCAAAGGCCCTGTCAGCTTCTTTATTCCGAACTTCTTCACTAAGCCAGTATTGGAAGACCCATCTCTGGAAGGCATCTTTCTAGACACTAGCCCCTCTGGTGCAAACCGGGGCATTTCAATGGAAACGCAGGTGATCCCAGCCGTCCATGCGACAGATGCGGAAGGAACATCTTATGCACGCATTACGCAAATTCAATTTCCAGTTAGCGGGCCAGACACGTCGATCATTTTGAGCCAACCTAGTGTCTACTCCCATGCTGCGCTTTGGAATAATGTTGATCAGTGGTGGAATAGTGATGCGGCTGTGCTTGGTGGTGCATTTGACCCTGAAGAAACGCATCTGACTGCGTTTACAGAAGGTGCCGATTCCTCTTACATCATTATTTATGAAGGTATTGCTGAAGATGAAGAGTATTACATTGATTGGGATGCCCTTGCAACGCCAGACTTGAGTGATCCTTATACATTCAAATACCGCTGGAATATGGATCTCGTGACGCAGTTTGGTGACAACTTTCACTTGCCTGAGTACTATCGACTGGAGCAAGAACCGGATGGCGATAAGGTTTGGACGCCGATCTTAGTTGAAGATGTGCCGGAGGAAACAGGATTACAACTGCATGAGTTCGAGCAACTTGGCGTGCGTAACGACGCACAACCGTTTGTCACACCAGAAGAGCCAGATAGCATTTGGCAAAGCCCTGGCCCGGTTGCTGGTCCATTCCAAGCAGAGCTAGGCGATGGCAGTATCGTGACATATTCTTGGTATCGGTTTGTTGATCAACCTGCAATTTTGTACTGGGACTTCTCTGCTGCTGAACGTGAAGCATTGCAAGCCCGTGTTGAAGCTATTCATCGTCACTGGATGCCAGATCAGGCTTACTTGGCGTCACCAGCAGTTGGCGAACTTGCCGATCTTGATCCAAACATCATCGTGACGCCACCTGCTGGTTTAGAAATTGGGTACGTCCCCATTGTGACCCGGCAAGAAAAAGCAACTGAGTGATGGAGCAAGATGTCACTTGAACCAGTTGGATTTGTTTAGGCTCAAAGCGGTTTCTCTAAAATGAGAAACCGCTTTTGTTTACAGATTAATATATTGCGTATAGGCAACAGTTGTTAGTATTTAAACTATGTAATTTAACAGTCTTGAAAGCGATTTGTTTTAGGTGAGGGAAAAACCCATTAGCGGACGTTAATACCCACAGTGCAAGTTTAGGTAGGACGCGGCTTGCACGTTATGCCACACCCATCACACTATGAAATTGTTATATGTCGCCTAAACCAACACCACCAACTGTCTTGGATAAGAAGAATTTACTCGCGCTCATCGACTCAGTCGATGCTGGACCTGAAATTGTAGGCAGCGAAAACGAATTGTGGGATCTTGAAACGTTTAGCGAATTGCTAGCGTTACAGTTTGGAATTCGACTTTACCCTGACGGAACTATTTGGATTAATCCTGACGATACCATCTGCTAGTCGGTTAGCGACTTGGTTTTGAGGCGGTCGCTAAAGGCTGTGTTGTAATCGACAGTTGATCTGAGTCAGACGCCGTTGCTGCAAAATCTTTCTTGCTGAGCAGCAATAGAAATACTACAGTCGAAAGCACTGAAATCATTACGAATGGGGCGCTAGGGCCAATTTGTTCAAAGAACCAGCCCCCTAATAGCGGACCGACCACAGTACCTGCGCCAATAAAGGCCGTACTAACGCCAAGTGCTTGCCCAATTTCACTACTAGCCACACGTTTTGTGATCAGCGTATTGATCGCTGGTAATTGGAGCGTGTACCCCAGTGTTCCCGGAAACAATCCCATCGCCACAAATAAAAGACCAATAAAGCCTGCGCCAACTTCACTTGGGAGTAGGGCGATCTGCTGCGCAACAGCGGCTGCGTCAGTTAGCTGAGAAAGTTCGGCGATCATCGCAGCCTTTGAGAACCAAGGTACGGCTTGCTGTGGTGTAAATGCGCCGATCCCAAAGCCAACAGCACTCAGAATGAAGCTGGCAAGCAGGACGCGATATTCACCGAAGCGTTGCACCCAACGCCCAATGTAAACACCTTGGATGACCATGAGGGTGACCCCGAAGACCCCAAAAAAGATGGCATTGTTTGCACTGTTGAAGCCAATTCGGTTGAGTGTGAACAATGCAAATGTAGAGGTAAACATCCCAAAAATAAACTGGACTGCAAACGCTAGGCCGTACAACGGCCTTAGTAAGTTTGAACGCAGTCCTTCTGCCAACACTGTGTAAATTGGCGTTCGTTTTTCTGGGGCTTTGCGCGCGTTAGCGGGCAAGGTTTCCCGGAATAAGGCGATTGTCAGCAAAATGCTCAAGAATGAAAACCCAGCAGCGACAAATGCTGGAATGGCATAGTTGTTGCCAGACAGTCGCAATGCAATTCCGCTCAGAATTGGGCCGAATACAAAGCCTAGCCCAGATGCCGCGCCGACTAAGCCTAGCCCTCGTGCGCGATCTTCTTCAGATGTCATGTCTGAAATCGCCGACTGCACTGTAGAGTTGTTTGCCCCAGTAATGCCATCTAAGGCGCGGGCTAAGAATAAAAAGATCAGCGAAGGTGCAAAGCCCATCATTAGCAAGCTGGCAAATGTCCCAATTTGAGCCGCGGTCAGAATGGGTTTGCGCCCAAAGCGGTCAGACAGATTGCCAAGCGTTGGGGCGAACAATAGTTGTGCCAACGCATAGCTCATTGCAAAGAAGCCGATGACTGAAGGCGGTGCCCCAAATGCGAGTGCATAGAACGGCAGAATGGGCAAAATGATGGTGAAGCCCATTGAGTCAATAAAAGTGATTGCAAGAATAGGCAGTAGTTGTCTAAACGTTAAGTCTTTTTTAGGTGTTGTCATAAATTGAATTGCTATGTTTACAATGTCAACTGGAGTGTATCAAGACTCTGTTTACAATGTCAACATGGCGTTGCAAAACGTAGGTAAGGTAAACTCTGCATCAGTATGGATCAATCAGCTACAGCAACTACGACTTATCATCATGGTGGTTTACGTCAAGCACTTATTGACGCTGGCCTTGCCATTCTGAACGAAGAAAACGTATTGGCACTCTCCTTAAGAAAAGTTGCCAAGCGCGCAGATGTTAGCCATACGGCGCCATATCGGCATTTCAAAGATAAGTCAGACCTGTTGGCTGCAATTGCAGAAGAAGGGTTTCGTGCACTTTCGGCGGAGATGAAAATCGCCTTTGCGCTATTTCCAGAAGATCCACGTAATGTGTTGTTGGAATTAGGCCGACGCTATGTTGGGTTTGGGGTGCAACATCCCGCACAACTTAGTTTGATGTTTAGTGACTTGCTCCGTCAAGGTGTTAGCGACTCGCTAGGTGAGTCCGCGTTTGCAACATTGGAGCTTGTTATTCAAGCCATTACCGCCGGCCAACGGGCAAACTTGCTAAAAGCAGGTGATCCCCAAGACTTAGCGCGTACATACTGGGCGCTGGCTCATGGCTTAGCAATGCTCTCCAAAGAAGGCTTACTAGCCACTGAAGACAACGAAGTAGATCAGGACAAAATCACGAGTCAACTGGAAAACTTATTAGCAGGTATGGCGCAATAGCCTTAGCTGCGGACGACGTTGCTTAGCACACTTAAAACTGTAGGGCACCTAGATAAGTTTCAAAATGACGATTACAAATCACGCCTTTACCAACACAGATGCTGAATATGATCGCATCAAAGCGTTGCTTGGGGTCATTGAAGCCCGCCCAGACATTGACAACAACTGGGAACCAGGCCGCATGGACTTCTGGCGCTACAACTATCACGTTGCTAAAGATGTCACTTGGTTTCAAGACAATTGCCACTATTGGCAAACTGCGTCTGGGCAGGTCGTCGGGCTGTTCGTCTCTGAATATGGCGGGACCGATTTCTTCGCAGTGGTGCATCCAGACCATTGGGACTTGCTACCTGAAATTTTGCATTGGGCGGCTGATGAATGGGGCAAGGATAAAGTGCTGATCAGCACGGATGTCTACACCTTCGGGCAACATAAAATTGCGGCGTTGCTCGCAGCGGGGTACAAAGCAGATCGGCATATTGAAAATGTCCGCGTGTATGACTTGCGTGCCTATGATTTTGCCTACACCCTCAAACCTGACTTCACTATGCTGCGCTGTGCCGACTTTGGCAATGATGCTGACCGTGTTGCCTTAGTCCAAAATGCATTTAGCAATCCCAACTTCACGTTAGAGCGGTTGTATTCAACACAACAATCGCCAAACTACCGATCAGAGCTTGACCTTGTGATTGTCAATGCCGCTGGCAAAAGCGTGGGGTATTGCATCGGCTGGGTTGAAGAAAATGACCCCAAAGTTGGGTTTATTGAACCGATGGGCGTTCACTCAGATTATCGGCAGCTTGGCTTTGGCAAAGCACTCGCAAAAGAATGTTTTCGGCGCTTAGCTGACCTTGGGGTTGAGACCGCATGGATTGCGTCTGGTGCTGAGCCAAATGTCTCGAATTATTTGTATGATGCGTTAGAACCAGTGCAGGTGAAGCGCTCATATCGCTACATATTGGAACTCGCGCCACAAGAAAAATAGGCTCTGTTTTATGATCAACCTTCCCGACTTTCGGCTTGAAACGCATTTCTCCAAGTGGGAGTTCAAAGCTAAATATCACATGACCGCGTCAGATGCCGAAAGCGTCTCGCTCCGTGAACTATTGGCGATGGCCACACCTGAAGAACGCGAAGAGTTCGAAGGGATGTCCCTTGGTTACACTGAAACCTTTGGCGCTCCCGATTTACGTGAGGTTATTGCAACGACCTATACCAAGCGAGAGGCGCATGACATCCTGTGTTTTGCAGGCGCAAGCGAAGGGATTTATGCGGCTAACATGGTCTTGCTGGACAAAGACAGTCATGCGATTGTGGTAACCCCAAACTATCAGTCACATGAAACGCTGCCTGTTGCAATTTGTGAAGCCACCGGTGTCCCACTTGATCCAAACGACAATTGGTCTTTAGATATTGACCGCATTGCTGCAGCCATTCAACCCAACACAAAGCTGGTCACGATCAACTTCCCACATAACCCGACTGGCACCATCCTGCCGTTGGAGCGCTATATGGCCCTGATTGAGGTCTGCCGCAAGCATGGGATTTATATTCTGCACGATGAAATTTTCAACGGCTTGGGCCCATCCAACACGCAACATTTACCGTTTGTGGCTGATGTCTACGAGCGCGGGCTGTCGTTGAATGTAATGTCCAAGGCCTATGGGTTGCCGGGGCTACGCATAGGCTGGATTGCGTGTGAAGATGCATCCGTGATCTCGAAGATGGAGCGTTTGAAGCACTATCTGTCGATTTGTAATTCTGGGCCGAGTGAGCGGCTCGCCAAGATCGCGTTGAATCATCGCGCTGCGCTGCTAGCGCGTAATTGTGCTGTTGTTGATGAAAACTTGCCGAAGTGGGGCGCTTTCTTTGCAAAGCATCCGGACTTGTTTGACTGGTATCAGCCAGATGGGTCCTGCACGGCATTTCCGAAATATAAAGGGGGCGATGGTGTGGAAGAGTTTGCGCGTTCGCTGGTTGAAGACAGTGGGGTGTTACTGTTGCCCAGCACCATTTATCGGTCAGAGCTAGGCACCACGCCAACCGATCGCTTTCGACTAGGGTTTGGTCGACGTGGATTAGACGAAGGCCTCGCCGTGATGGATGCGCACATTACGCAAAAATACAAATAATCTGAGTTGCTACTCAACCGAGAACGCATCGTATTGCTGCGGTGCATGTAATAGTGATGGCTTGAGTTCAATAGGCGAATGTGTGCATGAAGCTTGCATCTTGCGCATGGCTACTTCACGAAACGCTACGCGACTTCAGGCACACTCGTAAGCCTAGTTGAACTCAGCTGGATGATAAGTTTCACCCGTCACATGATTGTACGATTCGACAATCAACTGGAAAGTAATCTCTAACTCTTCCATGGTGAGTGGTGTATACAACATTACGAATCCTTCCCACCCTTCACGATCATCTGCCCATGGGTGGCGCTCTCCCCAGCCTTTTTCAGTCAGTTCCATTGCTCGTGTGAAAGGTAATGCTGCATGCAAACTACCATCTGGATGGATGTGCGCAAATTCACGACCATTTACAATCACTTGCGGATTGACAACGGACAACTCTTCGCTGAGCCACATCCCGCGTGCGCCTGGCAACGACACAATCGTGGGGCGATCTTCGACGCCTGGTAATGTAAATGCAAGGCGGAATAATTCGTCATTGACCGTTTGATCTGGCGTTACTCCAAGTTGAACATGTGGCACCGTGCCGCTTGTTTGGGTGCGCGGTCCTTCGCGCTGCGGTAAGGGGATGAGGCCGGGATCAATCTCCGCTGCGTCTTCCGCATTAACGGTGTTTGCGACGGTCGTACTTGGCGCTATGGTGACTTCAAGCGTCGCTTGCGCAGCGACTTCTGTCACAACAGGCTCTGATGTCACTTGCGATATATTGTCAGCGCTAGGTATTTCAGCAGGGGCAGCCTCAGGCGCACAGCCCATTAGCCATAAACCTGACATCAGTGTTACTAAGCTCAGTATTAGGAATCTAAACGGCATGGTCTGGCTCCTTAGGCAGGGATTGAGGGCTTACTCATTCCAAATGTCGTATTTCATGTTGAGCGCTTCCATAAAGTCTTGGTCTGCAAATTGCGCATCAGTGAGGGTTTTCAATTCGGCCAAGTAGTCTTCAAAGCCAGCTGGGCTGAATATGCTCAACATTCGCGCGCCATTTTCACTTTTCGCTTCATGCCAGACATTTGGCGGTATATTGATGGTCATCCCCGGTGTGGCAACAATAGTTTCATCATCAAAAATGAGCGTTATTTCACCGTCTAGAATATAGAAGATCTCGGTCATTTTCTTATGGTGATGACGGCCTAAATGGAAGCCAGGCTTCATTGTATCTTCCACCATGGAGACGCGCCCGTCTGCCAGTGCGCCAACTGTTTTGACAAAGATATGGTCGCTAGACCATTCATATTCTGTTCCTTCACCGATGCCAA
>JAHDBS010000200.1:0-1089 GCA_020630225.1 Anaerolineales bacterium
ATTCCATTGATTGTATATCTCAGACGCATTTACAGCCGCTAGTGTTACGACGCCAAACATGACCACATCATCTATTACCATCAGACCCGCCACAATTGCCGATGCCGCATTAATTTTGCAGTTCATCACAGACCTTGCCATTTACGAAGAGGCCGAACACGAAGTCAAAGCCAGCCTGACTGACATTGAGACCTCGTTATTTGGGCCACAATCTAGCACGCAAGCGCTCATTTGTAGTGTTGACGACACCGCCATTGGCTATGCAGTTTATTTTTTCAATTATTCAACTTGGCTTGGCAAACACGGGCTGTACTTAGAGGATTTGTACGTATCTCCAGAGTTTCGCGGCAAAGGCGCTGGCAAAGCCTTACTCAAACATCTTGCCGGAATTGCGGTTGCGAAAGGCTGTGGACGCTTTGAATGGAGCGTGCTCGATTGGAACACACCCGCCATTGAATTTTATGAAGCGTTAGGCGCTAAGCCTCAGCCAGAGTGGATCGGGTACCGTCTAACTGGAGACGCTTTACAAGCGTTGGCTAGGAGTTAAAACAAAAACGAGAGGCAGAAGCGTTTGATTCTGCCTCTCGTCTGTAGAACGATGTTTACCGCTAATTGCGCTTAGTACCAGGCGTCCGCCATGCTGGCTTTTTTCTGCGCCATAAAGTCCAACAACGCCTCATCCACACCAGGATCGATTGGTGGCGCTTCGTAACGCGCTAACTCCGCTTTGAAGCGTTCATTCGCGCGTTGCTCTGAATCCTTACTGCCAGCTTCGTTCCAATGTTCAAATGCCGTGTTATCCGCTAGATCTGTGATGTGATTAGCATCACGGAAATTGCTCATAGTATGCCCTGTGCCAAGGAAATTATTGCCAATCCCAGCTTCTGTAAACGCATGCGCCCCTAGTTGATTGGCGTCAATGCTTAGCCCGCCCAAGTAACGCTGTAGCTGCCCACAATGATCCACGTCTAGCATGAATTTTTCATAGCCCATGGTCAGCCCACCCTCGAGCCAACCTGCCGCTTGAAAAATAAAGTTTGCACCAGCTTGCAGTCCCGCCATCATCGAATCAGCCGATTCTTGCATGGC
>JAHDBS010000200.1:1189-8109 GCA_020630225.1 Anaerolineales bacterium
AGTTTGCACCAGCTTGCAGTCCCGCCATCATCGAATCAGCCGATTCTTGCATGGCTTGTGCGTCAGACACCTTGGAGGCCGTGTAATGCCCTCCACAGCGGAACGGAATTTGTAAGCGCCGCGCCAACTGCCCAATCGCTTGGGCCGCCAACACTGACTCGGGCGTTCCAAAAGTTGGTGCGCCGGTTTTCAAATCCATAGTCGTAAGGAAATTGCCATACACAACCGGGCACCCTGGTGTCACAAGCTGCGCCAGCGCAATTCCAACCATTGCTTCGGCATGAGCTTGAGCAATTGCAGCCGGCATCGTCACGGGACTCATCGCGCCACCCAAAATAAAAGGGGAAATCACCAACCCTTGATTAGCCGCCGCGTATACGCGCAAAGCACCTGACATCACATCGTCAAAGACCAGCGGAGAATTGACATTGATATTGCCTTGGATGACGCAATGGTCAGCCATATAGTCAGCGCCAAACATCAACGCCGCCATTGCAACCGAGTCCTCTGCGCGCTCAGGAGCTGTAACACCGCCCATAAACGGCTTGTCCCCATAGCGCATGTGGGCATACACCATATCCAAATGACGCTTGTTGACCGGCACATCAACTGGTTCACACAGCGTCCCACTTTGGTGATGTAACCAAGGGGTCATGCTTGTCAGTTTGACAAAGTTTTCAAAATCCGCCATGGTGCCATAACGGCGGCCACCGTCTAAGTCACTCACAAATGGCGGTCCATAGGCCGGCGCAAAAATGACATTGTCAGCCCCAAATGTAATTGTCCTCGCTGGATTGCGGCTAAACATTTTGAACGTACTGGGCGCTGTTGCACACAACTCTCGCACGTGCCCTTTCTCAAATTGAACGCGCTCCCCAGTAACAGTTGCGCCCGCTGCTTTGAACAAACGCAGCGCTTCTGCATCCCCGCGAAATTCCATACCGATTTCAGCCAAAATCCAATCGACATGCGCTTCAATCTGCTGGAGCTCTTCTTCACGCAGCAAGTCATACACCGGCACACGCCGCTTGATATACGCCGGGTATTGCGTCACCTGCGCCAACGCAGCTTGCGCGTCTTTACGCCGTGCAGAGCGGCTTCGCTTTCGGGCTACCATAATTGTTATCCCCCACGAACGCGCAGCTTTTGCGGATCGTAAAATGGGATGGCGTTGACGATGGCCGTGTAGCGCACATCCTCACCAACGACCTCTAGCTGTGTCCCCGGTGCCGCCGCAGACGGATGTACATGTACTAATGCCAGCGACTTCTGCATCCGATGTGAATAAGCGGGACTGTTAACAATGCCAACGTCGTTGCCATTGTGTAGCAAGGTTTCACCGCCAACCACCATGTCAGAATGATCTACTACGATGCCTGCGCCAAGAAAGCGTTCTTTGCCTTTAGACGCCAACGCAGCCGCTTTCCCACGGTAGTCTCCACCGTTCCGACTAATCGTGAACCCTAAACCCACTTCCCAAGGTGTATGTTCAGCCGTCATGTCATAACCAAAGAACAGCAGTGCAGCTTCTACGCGGACTTTATCTAACGCCGTAAATGAGCATGGCATTACACCTTGCCCAACGAGGTTATCCCAAATATCAACCACAGCACTGCTGCCAACCAAAACTTCATAGCCTCGTTCGCCAGAGTACCCCGTGCGCGAAATGCGACACTGATGCCCAAATAACTCAGTCGCAGCATGATTGAAATACCCAAGGTCAGCAAGTGCCAAAGGCGTATGCGCTGCTAGGATTTCCAGTGCCTGTGGCCCCTGCACGGCAATGTTGTGTAGGTCATCATCGAATTCCAAGTCACAGTTCAGGCCTGCTGCTGATTCCTGCAAGCGCTCCATGCTTTCCCCAGAGCCATGACACAGCAGATATTCATCGCTGCCATTGTTGGCAAGAATCGCATCGTCACAGACGGTGCCTTGTTCGGTCAAGACCGCACCATAAGCAGACTGCCCAACCCCAACCTTAGCCATATCACGCGAAATCACATGATCCGCGACTTTGGCCGCATCAGGGCCGCGCAGATAGACTTTTTTGAGTGGTGACATGTCGAACATGCCAGCGCGTTCGCGCACAGCGTCATGCTCGTCATTTGGATCTGTGCTATAGCTCCAGGCTGTGCCCATGCCATTCCAATCTTCCAGATCAGAACCTAATGCGCGATGCCGCGCTGCCAGTGCAGATGTTCGGGGTGAGTCAGACATGTGAGACCTCTTTTGCAGATTGTGGATTAATAGCAGTTTCGATTTTTTGCCGCAGCCGAATTGGGTTTATCCGTGTTTTCAGTGAAATCCGTGTACCTTTCAAAGCGGTGTGTCTGCCTCAATCCAAGTAAGATAGATAGTGTTAGCGTTCAATGAAGTTGAACTACGAACAATAATCCTGCACTCAAATTCAGTCTGCAAGTCAGCAGTTTTGCACGCAGCGTTCAAGTTTTTTGCACCCTATGCACTTTCGGTCTTACGATGCCTTGCGGCTGTTCGCAGTGGTCGCGCAACATCTAAGCTTTACTGCGGCTGGAAAGGAGCTCAATCTCACCAAAGGCGCAGTGAGTTATCAGATTCGGCAGCTTGAAAAAGAGTTGGGCTTTGCTGTGTTTGAACGCATTCATAACGGCATTGCGTTGACAGAAAAAGGCGGCTTGCTATGGCATGTAGCACAAGTGATGTTTGCAGAAGTGGAACAAGAGATCCAGAACTTGCGCAGTGCGGATGTGGACTCCATCACCATCGGGGCCTCCACTTACTTTGCATCACGCTGGCTTTCCCCACGACTGATGCGCTTTATTACACAATCGCCCAATGTGCGCATGCGGCTGCAGCCCGTGATTGGCCTTGGCAACCTAAGCAGAGACCAACTAGATTTGATGATTCGCTGGGGAACTGGCGACTGGAACGATCTGCCCACTGAGCGTCTATTTCGCTGCCCAGCCATTGTGACAGCAGGTGCAGCAATTGCAGAACGCGTGGAACAGGAAGGACTTGTGAATGTCTTGCCAGACCTTACCTTGTTACATGACCGTGAAGGCAGTCCAGCTTGGCAAGACTGGTACACTGCGGCGAGACTTCCCTATCGCCCAAAGCAAGATGCACTGGTGATCCCTGACCCGAATGTACGTGTGCAAGCCGTCATTAATGGACAGGGAATCGCATTGAATGACGCCCTCATTCAAGACGAAATTGATGCAAAGCGGCTATTCCAGATTTCGCCAATTACGCTAGAGAATTACGGGTATTTTCTGTCGTACGCGCCGAATGCGTTGACGCACACCGCACTGGCTGCGTTTCGAGATTGGATTCAGAGTGAGGCAATGGGAGATAGATTGGCCGCGGACGAGGGGGCCGAGCAGGGATAAACTTGAGCTATTCGCCTCGTCCCCTCTCGTCCGCGGCTAACAAAATGCTGCACTAATACGCCCAACTTGATAAAATTAGTGCGATGAATTGGATCCACGTTTTGTTTATGACAGTTGCCTGTTTTTTGGTGATTGTGTTTTGGAATCGGACTGTCAAAAACCGCCGCGCGATGACAGCCATCTTTTTTGTGCTGCCTACCTGTGGCTCAGTCACAGCGTTCGCATTTTGGCGCTGGGCATGGGTAGAAATGGGTGCTGCCCTCGTCTGCGCCTTTATTCTCTATATCCTCTGGCAAGGATTCATTGGGCATCGGCTGCCTGAACCGAGTGATGACAATATTAAGGTTTGGGGGCAAGAATAGAAAAATTAGTTAATTGCTATTTGTTATTGATTAATTGTTATTTTGAGGCAACGCTTGCATTTCAATAACAATTAACCAATAAGCAATGACTAATAGCGAATCATTCGTTCCACACCAGCTTCAAGCGGCTGCGTTTCACGCCATCTAAGCTGGTATACATGTAGGTAATGTCGTTGAAGACGACTAAGTCGGCATGACCAACGCCAATATTACCTGGTGGCTCGATGAGAATCGGGTTGCCGTCAAAGACTTCCCAGCCACCGTCTAAGTTACGCGAGCGTGCGAGACCAAGCCCAAACTGCGTGTCGCCCGGTTCACCAGCGGCAGGCCCCCGAACGCCTTCAAACAGCATATAAAACCGGTTGCCGACCTTGAGAATTTCCGCTGAGGTAATGGTACGGAACCCATAGAATTCTTCGGTGCCGGGGCCATCGTTATCGGTGGGGCCGTAGTCGTCAGGCGCGGTAAATTGCGGATTGTTTTCACAATGTTGGTACTCCGCCACATCGCCATTGAGTGGAACGGTGTAACACCCCATACTGGCGGGATTTTTCCCTAAACCAAGAAAGATATAGACCGTCTCATCTTGAATGTAAACCCCCGGCGGCCCGCCTGCGAGACATTCAAAGTCACTTTCCACATGGGGGTGTTCCCCAATTTCCATAAAGTCATAGCACGGCGCAAAGTCTTTGTTCCAGACACCAGTCTGCGGAATGTGGTCGGCGCTTGACCAGTTGATCCCGTCATCAGACGTGCGCAAACGCGTCATCGCGCCAAACTCGTAGACCATAGCCCAATCTTCGCCATCAGTATGGAGACGCGGGTATTGTTGTTGGTCAATGTTGTCAACAAGGCGTTCACACGGACACGCATCGCATTCAAACATACAGGTTGGCGGGCTGGTTTGAGGCGCAAAAGAATTCCCATCATCGGAACTCTCATAGATCACCACACAGCCGGGAAATTCGACTGGAGCACCACATTGATCGACCGTTCCAGCAGACCGATCGCTCGCATGAACATAGGACCACCAGTCCCCATCTGGCTGGATAATCGTTTCAGATTCCCCCATGGGTAGCCCTGTGTCCTCGATCTCAACTTCGAATGTGGCGTTACCACGCCAATAGTCATCTAAGGTGGGAGGAGAGGAGCGTACGGTACACGTAGGTAAGAAGATAGCAAACGCGCAAAAAGCGCCTAGCAGGTAGAATTGTTTGATCACGTGGCTAATGTTACATTAACAGCGTGCAATTATCACCGTATTCTCAACCACCGACCAAGATGAAAGTCACCAAGTTTGTTGCAGTCGCACTCTTGCTTGTTGCGCTCTTGGCTTCGCTCGGTACATTCTGGACCGATTACGAAACCAAGTCGTGGATGCAGTTATTTGAAGTTAGCAATTTAATTTCGCTCGTCTTCTTTACGCTATTTTTCTTTATTTTCTTCCTGTTAGCGTATCTGATTATGCAGCGTGTTGTTGGGCGCGTCCGCCGTATTCGCGCGACCGATGACGATGTCATTGCTGACAGCGACGCCAGATAAATTATTCACTACGCTAGCTTTTCGCTGATTCTGACATAGCGGGAGCAGTTCCCTCGTCGAGGGACTAACAGGCGCAGACGCTAGCCAATTCAATCTCCAAGCCCCTTGCATCCTTACCTGCATAAACGAATTTTAGAAGAGGTTCTTGGGCCGCACTTTAGTGCGCGTGAATTGCGCATCATTAGCTGGGCAAATATGATGCAAGACCGTCCACGCAACCAAATGGGACGGCCCTACATTCACTTTGACGACAGTGCTTTTGCCGCCTCTGAAAGCTATATCGCAGCCGAGTATGCGCGTCTACACGCTGCGCTAAAGACTGGCAAGCGCAATACTGCCCTGCGCGCCTTTGGCCGCTTATTACATACCCGCCAAGATTTCTACTCGCACTCGACTTGGATCCACAATTGGGGCGACACAGTAGACCTCGCAAACACGCCTGAAGATGCTGCCCCGCTCTGCTTAGACCCATTACAACACCCTGAACTCATCTCTGGCAAAGGTGGCATTATTTGGTTCATTTTGTGGCGTCTGCCATTCTTGGGAAAGTGGTTTCGGCGTAATTACCCACCCGCAACCGACACACACGAGTATTTAAACTTAGACGGCCCCGAAAAAGGGCCGCTGTTTATCTATTCTTACAATGCCGCTTTGCGACACACTATAGTGGAGTGGGAAACCGTAAAACAGCAGTTTTCAACAACTGCTTAGACCGCCCCCTCAGATTAGTCGCGGCGATGTCTGCGCATGCTGCCTAAAGCCATTCCCCCTAGCATGCCAAATGCCAATACACTGCCAGAAGCAAACACGCTCAGCAAAACTTTTTGCGCAGTGGAAATATTAATCGACTGCGCTGGAGCAGCTGTTGGCGTGTCTATTTCAGCCAAAGGGATATCAATTTGAATTGGCGTTACTGTTGGAGCAGCATCGACAACCGCCAACGCCGGAGGTGTTGAGGTACTCACAATTGTTTCAACATCCACTCGTGTTGGCGCGCTTGTCGTGACTACATCGGCTTGCGTCACAGTTAAAGCCTCTGGTGACACAGCCTCAACAGCTTCGCTGTCCGTCGTCACTGGATTTGCTAAAGCAGTTGCTGTTTGCTGTGCGTAATATAAATTCCAATCGGCTGTAGGCGCACTGGCTCCAACTGCAATTGCCGTTTGCTGCGCATGGACTGTCGCGGTATCTATTGTTGGCTGCGGAGTACTCAATACAGCCCCATTGCCGATGTTGTTAACGTCCGATGCTTGCGGGTTAGGCGTGTTCTCCACTATAGGCTGCAGTTCACTTCGTGGCGCAACGGCAAAGTCAATCCGATATACGTCATTATCCTCGGCAGGGTTGTAAGTAAAGCACTGGCGCGCTTGTAAATGTCGATTGGCATCCTGATTAATCGTGTATCCGATAAATACATAGTCGTCCCCAGCTAAACAAAATGTGTAGCCATTGATCTCAACCCGCAGTGCACTTCCTTCAACATGGTTGTCTCCGGTTGCCAAGCGACCTGTTGTTCCATCAAAAACGTAACCATGTAATCTGTTGCCTGACCAGGCTCCGCTGTTAGGGTCAACAAGCACACTCATTTTTACAGTATCTGCTGGCTTGCTTTGAATGCCGCTAGTATTTGCTGCGAACGCTGTCGCCG
>JAHDBS010000201.1:0-6769 GCA_020630225.1 Anaerolineales bacterium
AAGCCCTAGCAATTGCTAAGGCTTTTCTATGACGAGAGCGATTATTGAGGCTCTGCTGTAAATTTCTTTACGCAACTCCAGCGATCTTCATGCCGTCTTGCAGAATCGGATCGACGTTGTCTGGGTTTTCCGTTTCACAGTAGACGCGGATGAGTGGTTCTGTCCCCGAGAAGCGGATAAGCAACCAACTGCCGCCTTCGAGTTCAAATTTGAAGCCATCGGTTTTGTTGACGTTGAGTAGTTTCAAGCCACCAATGGTCTCTGGGGTGGCTGCATCTACACGCGCCTTGATTTCTTCTTTTTGTTCCATTGGGAAGCGGCTGTCAATGCGGTTGTAGTAAGAGCGCGCGCCAGCCTTTTCGAACATCATCTCTAGCAGTTCGGTTGGTTTCTTTTTCAGCTTGCACATCATGTCCAAGAAGAACAGACCGGCAACAATGCCATCGCGTTCTGGAACGTGACCGCGGAACGCATACCCGCCGGATTCTTCGCCGCCGACCATCGCGTCGGTTTCGGTCATTTTTGGTGCGATGTATTTGAACCCAACGCCAGTTTCATGCACTGGTACGCCATATTCCGCACCGAGCTTGTTGAGCAAGTAAGTGGTGGAAAGCGTCTTGACGATTGGCCCGCGCTGTCCGCGAACTTCTAGTAAATAGTAAGCAATTAGCCCGTAGACACGTAGCTGATCGATAAAATTCCCGTTTTCATCACCCAGACCTAAGCGGTCAGCGTCACCGTCAGTGATGAGACAGACATCGGCCTTGTTCGCCACGGTGGCTGCCAGCCCAACATCAACGTTTGGTGGAATTGGCTCTGGGCGTGACATTTCAGGGAAGCTTGGATTACGGTGATTGTGAATTTCAATCACCTTGGTCTTGCCGCCTTCCAGCAGACGTGGGAACCAGCCTGCGCCATTGCCCCACATTGTGTCAACTAAGACAGTGAGGCCAGCTTCCTTGATTGGCTCAAGATCTACCAAGGTCTTGATTTGCGCAATGTAATCATCAGATGCATCGAACTTGGTGACTAACCCTTGGTCAATCGCATCGGCGAGCTTCATGGTTTTGACGCCATCAATGTCTGGAATTGCCGCTTCGATTTTTGCTAGGCCAACAGGTGGAATTGCACCGCCAGTATGATCCCGGACTTTGAAGCCGTTATCGGTTGGCGGGTTGTGCGATGCCGTAATGTTGATCCCACCCACTGCTTTCTTGTTTACAATCGCAAATGCAATTGTTGGGGTTGGGGTTGCACCATCGGTTAGCCAGACCTTGAGGCCATTGGCTGCTAACACTTCAGCAGCGGCAGCCGCGAAGTTTTCAGAATGGAAACGCATGTCGTGTCCAATCACAACTTCTTTACCCGCATGACCTTCTTCAATCATGTAGGTAGCAAAGCCTTGGGCACAG
The DNA here is from genome assembly GCA_020630225.1 of Anaerolineales bacterium. Classification (GTDB taxonomy): domain Bacteria; phylum Chloroflexota; class Anaerolineae; order Anaerolineales; family UBA6668; genus JAHDIM01. Next base: position 1,413 of record JAHDBS010000201.1, read on the forward strand.
CGGCGCAAGTTTTCAAAGGTATAGTCGGCCGCGATTTGGCCACGCCAGCCATCGGTTCCAAATTTGATGGTATAGCTCATTTTGAGTCTCCTGATTTTTTCAACAAAAAAGGCATCGCCATTAGACGATACCTTTATTGTGTTCGATTCTATACGTCTAGTGCAAGCCGTAATTAGTCTAAGTTAAGCAAATTAGATGCGTACTGTTGTGATTTCTGCCAAATTGAGGCGCGCTTTACCAGCTTTGAGCAATTCAATGTCAGAGTCGACCATCATTTGAATGAGTTCGGTAAATGACGTTTCTGGTACCCAGCCCAATTTTTCTTTTGCTTTACTAGGGTCACCAATTAGCAAATCGACCTCAGCTGGGCGGAAGAAACGTTCGTCGCGGGTGACATAGTCTTTGTAGTCTAGGCCAACGTGGCTGAACGCAATTTCACACAGTTCGCGGATGCTATAAGTTTCACCAGTTGCAATTACATAATCATCTGGCTCGTCTTGTTGCAGCATCATCCACATCATGCGGACATAGTCACCAGCAAAGCCAATGTCACGGCGTGCTTCTAAGTTACCCAATGCGAGTTCTTTTTGCATGCCCAACTTGATGGCAGCAACGCCCATTGAAATTTTGCGTTCAACAAATTCCAAGCCGCGGCGTGGTGAGCCGTGGTTGAACAAGATGCCTGAGGTGGCATGCATGCCATAGCTTTCGCGGTAATTTACGGTAATCCAGTGGCCATAGACCTTGGCAACGCCGTATGGGCTGCGCGGGTGAAATGGCGTTTCTTCAGTTTGTGGAACTTCTTTCACCTTCCCAAACATTTCTGAGGAAGACGCTTGGTAAAAGCGGATGCTTGGGTCCACAATGCGAATGGCTTCCAGCAAACGGGTAACACCCATTGCGGTTGCTTCGGCGGTCAGAATTGGTTGTTGCCAAGACGTTGGGACAAATGACATTGCTGCCAGGTTATAAACTTCATCAGGCTTGAATTCGCGGAGCAAACCCATAAGTGAGCTTTGGTCTACAAGGTCACCTTGGACTAAGGTGATTTTGTCTTGCAAGTGCTCAAGGCGTTCCAAGTTGATGATGCTAGTACGGCGCACCATCCCGATGACCTTATAGCCTTTTTCCAATAAGAATTCGGCTAAGTAAGAGCCGTCTTGTCCGGTAATCCCGGTAATCAATGCTGTTTTCATAGTCTTTGATGTGTTTATTCTAGCGACTAGCTATTAATAGCGACTCGCTCTCTTTCATAATTCAGAATGTCTGAAATTGTTTTCTCAAATTGTATTTCTGGCGACCAACCGGTTACCGCCTGTAACTTCTCTATTGATGTTTCAATCGGAATTTTGTCACTTTTTCGCAAGCGCGCAGGATCAATCTCGACAGATATATCACATTTTGCATTTTCAAGAAGGATATCTAGCAGAGATTGAATGGAGCGTAGCGTTCCCGACCCAATGTTGTAGCCTTCGCCTGCAATGCCGTGTTCGAGTAGTAAATAATAGCAGCGCACCATGTCCCGCACGTCAGTAAAGTCGCGCATGGAAGACAAATCACCAACATACATCGTGCTGTCTCGCAAACCAGCTTCAATAGCCGCCACTTGTGAGGCAAATGCGGATGCGACAAAGCGTGCATTTTGGCGTGGCCCAATGTGATTCAACGGGCGGGCAGCCACAACGTGCAGATCATACTGGGCTGCGTACACTTGGCCCATCATGTCTTGCGCAATTTTGCTAATGGAGTAAGGGGTGTTGGGTCGGAGCGGCTGTTGCTCAGTGATTGGCAACTCTGCTTGGAATACGGCACCATATTGTTCAATGGAGCTTACCGTAAGCAGGCGCGCGTCAGGATTGACGGTGCGCAGCGTGTCCATGATGTTGATCTGTGGCCGGATGTTGCTTTCTAGGGTGTACCAAGGGTCGTCCCAACTCGCGGGGACAAACGCTTGACCAGCTAGATGGTAAATGCGGTCTGGCTTGATGTCTGTAAGCCAGGCGCTGACTAAGTCTGGCGCACGCAGGTCAAGTTGGACATACTCAACTTGGTCCGCTAGAAACGCAGGTAAGGCAGGCGCTAGCCCACAGCCATATACAGCATAGTCTGTATTGGTATTTAGATATTCAGCTAGATGTCCGCCGACAAATCCATCGACGCCGGTAATCACCGCTCGCACTGCAAAATTCTCCGAAATTATTGATCAACTGATCGGCGAGATTATACCCGTTATTGCGTGACTGACGCTTCAATTACCCAATCGATCACAGCTTCTGCTACGGCAACCTTAGATTGCAGTGGCAAACGTTCAATTTTGCCGTCTTTGTCAATCAAAATAACCCGATTCGTATCCACAAAAAAGCCAGCATCCTTGGCAGAGATGTCATTCCCGACAATGAGGTCTAACGATTTTTTCGCGAGTTTTCGTTGAGCGTTTTCTAAAAGATTTTGACTTTCAGCAGCAAAGCCAATAGTGATATTAGGTTTGCCTAAGGCTTGCTTTTGTTCAGCGACTGACACGGTAATGTCGGGGTTTTCTACTAATTGCACGCTCAAGTCAGACATTTGGGCGCGTTTGATCTTTTGCTCTGCTGGGTTCGCAGTGCGATAGTCTGCCACAGCGGCAGCCATGACAAGCACGTCAGCAGTTTTACAGGCGGCGAGCGTTGCTTGCTGTAAGTCTAGGGTTGACGTGATATTGATGCGTTCTGCGCCCACGGGAGTAGGCCGGGCAGCAGCAGTCGGCCCTGTAATGAGTGTTACGCAGGCCCCTGCGTCTAGCGCAGCTTGGGCAATAGCAATGCCTTGCTTACCCGAGGAGTGATTGGAAATGAATCGTACCGGGTCAATTGCTTCTTGGGTGCCGCCAGCTGTCACAACAACGTGCCGACCGGCGAGTGGTTGTTGTTTTGCAAATGCTAGGCGAATATGTCCGACCAGATCTATAGGTTCTACTAGACGGCCTTTCCCTTTTAAGCCGCTAGCCATGCGCCCTTCTGCAGGCCCTGCAAACATGACGCCGCGTTGTTGCAATGTTTCAAGATTTGCTTGCGTTGCAGGGTGATCCCACATGCCGCCGTCCATGGCTGGTGCCAAGAGCATGGGACAGCGGGCGGCTAAAGCGGTAATGGTGAGCAAATTGTCAGCGCGGCCATGCGCGAGCTTTGCCATGGTGTCTGCTGTGCACGGTGCAACAACAAAAAGATCTGCGGTCTCTCCTAGTCCAATATGTAGAACATGTGCGTCTTCATTCCATAAGTCGACATATGCTTTGCGCCCTGTTACAGATTGAAACGCAAGTGGCGTCACAAACTTTTGCGCGGCTTTGGTCAGGATAACATCGACCTTTGCCCCAGCTTGGGTGAGTTTGCTGGCGAGGTCCACAATTTTGTAGCAAGCAATGCTGCCTGTTACGCCTAGCAAGATGTGTTTGTCCTTAAGGAGAGAAATTTGAGTCATAGGTGGAATTTTGAATTTACAAACTGCTTACGTCTGCGGATAACAGTGTTTACATTCAGTGCTTAGTATTTAGAGCGTAAGACACAACTATTACATCGCAGCCACAACTGCGATTGCATTCACACTTCAATAATACTAGGAGAACTACAATGTTCACTTACCTTACTACCAAGCGGATGATTGCGCTGTCGACAATAGGGTTGACTTTGGCACTGGTACTTGGCATGTTCAATACACAGACCACTGCAGCACAAGTTGCAACGGACTGTCCAACCGCTGACTTTATGGATGTTAGCAGCTACGTTCAAACTCAGAATTACGCGCAACCAGAAATTTCTGTCTCATGTGATGGCACTACCGCGCATGTTATAAGTAACGGTATCCCAAATTTTACGTTTGCGGCCACAACGCCTAACGATCTGCAAGAGCAAAGCTTTCATTGGGAATTTCCACAAAATCCGGTTTACACCGCCGATACGACGCAAATTCCATTACTTGGCGCAATTGGTGTCACGGTCAACGGGGTGCCGCTTTTTGGCCCAAATGAAGCACCAACCCATGGGTATGGCGACCCTTACTTAGATGAAATTCTGGACTACTGCAACGGACATACGGGACCTGGTGGACTGTACCACTTCCATGCCCGCCCTGACTGCCTTTGGGATACGGTCGAAGATCAAGTTGGGCTTGTAATTGGCTACTCTTTTGATGGATTTCCAATTTTGGCACCATATATCTACGCTGATGGTGGCATTGTTGAAGTTCAAAGTAGTTGGGCTCGCACAGCTGATGTCACGAATGCTTGGGATGCCCATGAATATATTCCTGGGCTAAGCATGCTAGACGAATGTAACGGGATGACCTTGGCAGATGGCTCTTACGCCTATTTTGCTACCGATACCTTCCCTTACTTCTTAGGTTGTTACCACGGTGAAGCTAGTACCAGTACAGGGCAGGATGAAGCACCAACCCAAGCCGGCACGCAGGCACAGACTGTACAACCTCAGCAACAAGGCAATGAGCAGCGCCCGCTGGCTGGCGGGCCTCTTTCAAATGGCTTAGGCGGTTTTCTAAGTGGTTTATTTGGTGGTGGTGGGCGCCCATAAGCGTAACTCTACGTAAGTCTGCTTTCACAACACTCCCGTAGCTTGCGGGTCTGATTAGGCAAAAATGGCTGCTCAATTTGAGTGGCCATTTTTATTTCTCTACAACTGGGTTGCACAATGCTTACAAAACCATCACGCTATGAGAGAACGGTATTTATGTAGGTCTAATGTACAGTCTATAAGCTTTGAAATATACTTTGCTCCTGTGACCTATTACGTCTGTTTGGGGTCAATTGAGGCAGATGAAGAGCGTTTGCTGACGAAGGGAGTAAAAATGAAAATTGCAAATCCATATAGCGGTGGTAAGGAAGAGCGCAAAGCGAACATTCCTTACATGATTGTGATGACGACCATCAAAGTTGGGGTTGTCTTGCTATTTCATAACGACTTTGCCCACCACACTTGGGTAGACTGGGCCATGATTGCCGGTCTTATTTTGGCAACGTTTGTGTTGTCGCCTTACCTGAAATATGGCGTACGCTGGCTTAAAGCAAAATGGCAGTCTCGCTCAGAAAGTAAAACTGCCGAAGGGTCAAAAATGCCCTACGATGCACAGCTTGGGCTGTTCATGTTGAGCTTTGCAGAGCTAAGTTCAGAACTCCTAATTGTGTTCTAGCCAACTGACCGTCCTAATTTCAATAATAATTTTTTAGCCCGACCTGCGACTGACTTTCGCGGGTCGGCGCTTAACCGCTCTAAGTGCGGCACAATCCACGCTGCTAACTCCGGATCTTTCTTAGACCAATCAAATAACGTTTGCATAGACTTGTTGAGTACAATCCAGTCGTTGTG
>JAHDBS010000201.1:6869-8083 GCA_020630225.1 Anaerolineales bacterium
CGACTTTGATCACTGAGCACTATCTCCACGACTTCAATGGTGTTACCAAGTGAGTTTGGGTGCCCCCCAGTCAGCATATCTTCAAAATTCATAAACGTTACATTTTATGCGTGTCTTGTGGCTGTGTGTCCACATAGACTTGATCGTCGTCGCGCAGTTGGTAGGTCCACTTCGGTTTGAGTGTCACCATGGCATTGGCATGGTGAGCGGATTGTTCGCCAATTTTACGCATGGCGTCTGCCATTTGTTCGCCAACGGTCTTGCCAAACCTAAACGTCAAATAGGTTTGATCTACTGTACTAAGATGTTGGATGATGTTGTCGCAAGCAACCTGCATCTCTGTTGCTGGCACAGCAATGTTGTAGGTCATCAAAGGTTTTACGTAGGTCTTGTAGTTTTTGTTGACCGTGCGAAGCAAAATTGGCGTAAATGCTAGCTCCCCAAATGCAGCGCTTAGGTCTTCATCTGTCAGTACATTTTCGACGAGCGTGTTACCTGCCTGATCTTGAATGGTAACGACGCAGGTGTAGGTTTCTTGGACAATCTTGTTGCGCTCAGCTTGCTCAGCCTCTGGTAATAAGGTGTAAACCGTTTCGAGAATGTTGTTGGCTGCGGCTTGCAACTCTGCTTGCCGATTTTTAGGGTCAACCACAACGGCTGGCAATGGTGTCCCAATGTTGACGTAAAGGCGCGGCCGTTTTAGCCGGATCATTTGATGTAGCGCACCAACCACCCCACCAAACCCAACCGGAACAATGGGCGCTTTTGATTTCATGCTAAGCCACGCCACGCCAGTTTGAGCCGTCCGTTTGCGGGTTTCCCAAATGCCCCCTTCGGGAAATAAGCCGACCCAACCGCCTTGGTCCAACACATCTAGTGCCATCTTTAGTGCGCGGCGGTCTGCTTTGCCGCGGCTAATTGGAATTTCAGCGTACAACTTGACAAGCCAATCCGTTGCTGGCGATGGCGGCACATCTGTTGCTGTCAACACTTCTATTAATTGCGGGGTGAACGCTGTCATCAGTGCCGCTTCAATGTACGCAGAGTGATTTCCGACCACTAAAACAGGCCCTGTCTTTGGCCAATTTTCAGCGCCAGTAATTTCAATGCGAAACAACAGCCGTAACAGTGGCCGAAATATAAAGCGCATTGCATGTCGAATAAAACGGCGGCGTGGATAGGGAATAAGATAATTGCGTGTGGACATGGGGACT
>JAHDBS010000202.1 GCA_020630225.1 Anaerolineales bacterium
AGCAGGCTAAACACACCGGCTAGAAAAATATTGCGATTAGCTAACCATCCAACGGCAACGCCATGCACTTCATCTACAGTAAACAGTAATACGGCCAGCTTCGCGACTGCTGGATCAAAATGACGCCCTAGCCAATGCCCTAAGACGCTGACTAACAACGCAAACCAAGCCACTGAGTGCAAATGATGCAGCCAAACCCTTACGCCGAACACTTGCCAGTCAAGCCAATGGGTCAACGCTGTAACGGGTCGAAAAAACGCAACCTTGGCCGTTGGCTCTGCAAACCATGGGTAGACACCTCGATCAATCAACTGCTGCGCCTTAATTGGATCCCCATCCATAAACACAAACAAGCTGGTTAAAACCTGTGGCAGCGGTTGTTCGAGAATGAGGTCACGCTGGGCGTAGTCATCGTATTGCAAACCATTACCGAGGGTTGGCAAGGTGAATAGTACAGCCAACAAGCAGCACAGCCAGCGCCAGTGCTGTATGCTAACGCTGGCGTAAAGACCAAATGCTGCGCGTATTAGTGTCATCAATTTCGTCTACAAGGAGCAAAATGGCGCTTTCTTCAAGTAACGCAATGCAAAGTGAAAGCACAGCAAGCACCATTAGCGGCAGATGCAGAGTGCCAGTAATCAACGTGACAACGACAAAGATTCCTTGGAACACACCACCGATTTTTCCGGTCAAGAGATGGAAGTGCGCAATCCGCCCTAGTCGAAACAGACCTAGTCCAATCGTCATCCCCCAAAGTCCACCAACCAACAGCAACACCCCACGATAGGCTGTCAATAATTCAGGGTGCAACAGCACCAGCCAGATTAGTACAGAAAATGCTAAGAATTTATCAGCAAGCGAGTCAAGGCGCCCATCTGCAAACTGGACATTGCGGCGCGCTAGCCAACCATCTAAAACATCGGTGAGCGCAGTTGGGATCAAGAGCCAGCCTGCCAACTGTGAGCGTTGCGTCAACACTAGCAACCAAAGCACAGCAGTCAGACCAAAGCGCGCGAGGATAAACGGATTAAGACGTTTGGTCACAGCCACATTGTTGAGTGTTGTTCAAAATCAGCGCGTAAGGCATTAGGGCCATGCTTGAGTAAGCGCTGGATATGCGGCATCAGCACGTCGAGGTCTGTATACGCAAACTGCGTCCCACCTTGCTTTGCAATCGTTTTTTCCTGTAGCGCTAAGATGGCTTTGTCTTGCTGTAGAACCTTTGCAAACATGGGGCGAATGATTGCCTTGGCAATACCACCTAATCCAAACGGCACTTTACCCGACGCCACCGCAATGACATTGCACATAGCTTCTGTCGCTGGCGAAAACAACAGCGTCACCAATAGTCGGGTCTCACCTTTGGCTTGGTACTCTAGCTGCGCCACTGAAGGGTAAATAAATCGGCCAAAGTAGACATCAATACCACCACCAAATAGTTTTGAAATTAGTCCCGACTGTTGACCTTCATCACGATATTCAGCTTCAACACCATTGGGAATGCTGCGCACGGTGACATTGACAGGCTTACGTTCACCTTCAGTGCGAATCAGGCCGCTATGGACATAGTGGGTATGTAAGCCATCTAGAAAATTCTCCAACACATTGGCTAAACGGCCTTGCATCTGGTCTTGATGCAGCAGATGTGTGTAGCTTGCATCATCCAACAAGGGCAGTTTGTAAGGGTCTCCATTTGCTACAGTACTAAGCGTCGCCCACACAATACCCTGTTGAAGTTGAGATTGCACCGCCGTTGCGTGCAACGCAGCCTGCTCTGGCACCGCCTGTAATCCAGGTACATGCACGCATTTGCCCGCAGAGGTGAATTGCCATCCGTGATAAGGACACACAATGCAACCATCTTTTATTGATCCTGCTGACAAGGGCACGTTGCGATGTGGACAGCGATCAACCAAAACCCCATCAGCAACACTGACTAAATCTTGTTCAAAAAGTTGAAATGCACCTGGCGATTTGCGCGAGTTGTCGGCCAGTGCAACTGCATACCAAGCAGTCTTTAGTGTGGAATTCATTGCCGAACTTTACCATTTTGTTCGCATCGACTGAAAACTTAGGGCTTTGTAAAAGGCAAGATGCAGTTTGTGACTGTCCCCCCTGTCACGTATAATTTATTGAATAGCAATTTCGCTTAATTTAGGAAATTTCCATGACAGACAATCCGTCCAATATTACCGGCGCTGAAGTCCGCAAACAATTTATCGAATTCTTCGAAGAACATGCCCACACCTTTGTGCCAAGCTCTTCACTTGTTCCAAAAGATGACCCGACCCTGTTGTTCACAAACTCAGGGATGGTGCAATTCAAAAATGTCTTTTTGGGAACCGAAACGCGCGCCTATACACGGGCGGCGAATTCGCAAAAATGTATGCGCGTCGCGGGTAAGCACAACGACTTGGATGATGTTGGTCGTGATGATACCCACCATACATTCTTCGAAATGCTCGGGAACTGGTCATTCGGAGACTATTACAAAGAGCACGCTATCAGAATGGCGTGGCAGTTGTTGACCGAACAATGGGGTCTCCCTAAAGACCGCCTGTATGCGACCGTTTTCAAAGACGAAGAAAAAGGCCAACTCCCGCAAGACGACGAAGCAGCAGCAATCTGGTTTGAGCAACCAGGCTTTCATAAAGATCAGTTGCTGTACCTTGGCCGCAAAGACAACTTCTGGGAAATGGCTGACCGCGGCCCCTGTGGACCTTGTAGTGAAATTCACTTCGATCTTGGCCCGGACTTTGGTGAGCTGACCTATCTAGACGATGGGCGCGTTGATCTTGACGGGCCACGCTTTGTTGAACTGTGGAACCTTGTGTTTATGCAGTACAACCGCACTGGCGAAAATGATTTTGAACCTTTGCCAGCAACACATGTTGATACAGGCATGGGTCTAGAACGCATTGTCTCTGTGCTTCAAGGGGTTTACTCTAACTATCGCACTGATCTGTTCACGCCAATGATGGACAAGATCCAAGAGTTGGCTGGCCACACCGACGCACAGCGTGAAGAAAATCTCACGCCATACCGCGTTATTGCCGACCACGTGCGCGGCGCCGCCTTTCTGATTGGTGACGGTGTCATTCCGGGCGCGACTGGCCAAAGCTATGTCTGCCGCATGATTATTCGGCGTGCAAGCCGCTTCGCTGCAAAAATCGGTTTAGATAAACCATTTATGGCGGAGGTCGCTGCAGTTACTGTAGCTGAATATGGCGATCACTACACGCAACTCGCGAACAATCGCGCTTTGATTTTGAAAGCCTTCACGGCTGAAGAAGAACGTTTCTTGAAAACGCTCGACTCTGCAACCGCGCAGTTGGATGGCATCATCAAAGGCATGCAGGCAAAGGGTGAAACCGAACTGAACGGCGCTGTTGCGTTTGATCTCTACTCAACCTACGGGTTGCCAGTTGAAATCACGCGCGACATGCTTGAAGAACACAGCCTAACCGTGGATGAAGAAGGCTTCCATAACGCGAATGAAGCGCATGCGTTGGCATCTGGGAAAGGCAAGGCATTAGGTGTCATTGATACTGATCGTCAAAGCACCTTTAACAATTTACTTAACGCACTCACGGCTGCGGGCACGCTGAGCACAGACGGTGTCGCATACGATCCATACGAAGGGCTCGATATTGAAACATCAATCGTCGGCCTGCTCAAAGATGGCACCGTAGTTGATAACGTCGCGACAGGCAACACGGTTGAAGTCGTCCTAGCAGCAACCCCGTTCTATGTTGCGTCTGGTGGTCAAATGAGTGATGTTGGCACCATTCGCGGCGACGGTTGGGAAATTCGGGTTGATGATACGCAAAAGCCAGTCAATGGCCTAGTCGTTCACATTGGTGAAGTAGTCGCCGGATCGCCGACTACTGGCGCTAGTGCTGAAGCGTACGTCGCAGTAGAGCGCCGCTGGGACCTGATGCGCAATCACACCGCGACGCACTTACTGCATGCTGAATTGCAAAGTGTGCTTGGTGACCACGTGCGTCAAGCCGGCTCATTGGTTGCGCCAGATCGTTTACGCTTTGACTTTACGCACAACAGCAGCGTGACTGCCGCTGAACTGCAAGACATTGCTGAACGGGTGAATGCCAATATCCTGAAAAACTATCCTGTTGATATTGCCCACAAGACGCAAGACGAAGCCATCGCTGATGGCGCAACCGCGCTGTTTGGTGAAAAATATGGTGACATCGTTCGCACCGTAAAAATTGGCGGCGAAAACGCCTTTTCTTATGAGCTATGTGGCGGGACGCATGTCCCAGACACCGCTGACATTGGGGCGTTCATCATTACAAGCGAAAGCTCAGCAGCAGCAGGCATTCGCCGGGTTGAAGCCATTACTGGCCGCAGCGCACAAGCGCACATTCAAACCCAACTTGGCATTTTGAGCGGTGCTGCCAGCAGTCTGAACACATCAACAGATCAGCTACAAAGCAAAATCGATGACCTGTTAGCAGAACGTGATGCGCTCAAGAAAGCAGTCGCTGAAGCTGAAAAAGCCAACGCGATGGGTCAGCTTGACTCAATCTTTACGCAAACCGAAAAAATCGGTGGTGTGTCTGTATTAGTCGCCCGCGTAGACGTTCCAGACGCTGGTGTCTTACCTGACTTGACTGATAAATTCCGCCAAACCGAAGGCTCTGGTGTAATTGTCTTAGGGACTGTCGTCAAAGACCGTCCAAATCTGATTGCCGTTGTCACCAAAGACCTAATTGGAAAAGTCAAAGCTGGCGATGTCATCAAAACCATTGCCAAAACCGTTGGCGGCGGCGGTGGTGGGAAACCAACCATGGCCCGCGCTGGTGGTAAGGACGCTAGCAAGCTAGACGAAGCACTGGCCCAAGCCAAGGAAATGATTAGTGGGTTATTAGTTGGATAGTTTGCTGGTTAGCGAGCAGCTCACATGTGAGTACTCACCAACCAACTACCCAACTCACCAGCCCACCTTCACCCATGCGCGAACAAATCATCCAGCTTGAGCGGGACGATGATTACCATTCTGTCCGAGACAAAATTGGATGGGCGCAAACCGAACGGATCTTACTTGTATGGCCGGAGGAAACCCCTCCGGCCTCAGTTTTAGAGCGCAAGCTCGACCTGAGACTAATCCATCGGCATGCGTCAAATCTTGGCGCACACCTTGGTCTCATTACCCTCAATCCGCAAGTGGCTGACAATGCTACGGATCTTGAAATCCCAGTCTTCAATAAATTAGGCGATAGTCACCTATTCCCGTGGCGCTCTAGACTAAGCGTTGAAACGCCTTTCGTTGAACAGCGCAAACCGCTGCCACCGCGGCCACATGCTAATCCAGCGACAGCCAAACTTTGGCCGCTATACGTGCGCTTGCCAATTTTTCTGGTCGCACTGCTTGTCCCAATTGTGCCAATGATCTTTTTGATCCCCAGCGCCACGGTGACACTCACCTTAGCAACCCAGCAGTTATCACTGCCGTTGACCATTCAAACCGACCCATTGCTTGCTGAAATTGATGTCGACAATCGGCTCATTCCTAGTCAAGACATTGAAGTCAGTCTGGTTGGCAATAGCGAAGCCTTCACGACTGGCAATACAGAAGTTGCGACAAACCGCGCAGCTGGAGAGGTGACATTTAGCAATCTGACCGCACAGGTTATTCGCATTCCTGCCGGCACTGCCGTGCGTACCTCAAGTGAAAGCACTGCGCTGCGTTTTGTGACTCAACAAGACGCCAACTTACAGCCACGCGTCAACGCCACAGACACGGTGCCCGTCATTGCTGTTGAGGCCGGGCCAATCGGAAATGTCTCGATTGGCAAAATCAATCGCGTTGAAGGACCGCTTTCAGCACAGGTTGCGGTCTTAAATAGCAATGCCACTGCAGGCGGCGAAGTAGTGTCCGGTTTAGCCGTCACTGAAGCGGATCAAGCCAATTTACAAGCAGAGCTGGAAGCACAGCTCTTAGAAGAAGGATTTGCAAACTTAGTCGCGCAACTAGCCCCCGGACAATTTGCTATTCGCGAAAGCGCCGAGCTGATCAATATCACGCCGACGTTTGATCACTTCATTGGCGAGCAAACCGATCGGCTAGCGCTTGAATTACAAGCGACTGTAACTGCCACCGTGATCGATGAAAGATTAGCCTTTGACGTTGGGCGTGAAACGCTCGTTGCCCAAACGGCCAATAAGCTCGTCTTATTTGAAGACACCGTGCGCCTGACCCGCAACTCAGAATTTACATACAATCCAGACGGCAGCATCAGTTTTGATATTGTTGCCGAAGGCACCACGGGTCCAATCACCAATCGACAAGAGGTACGTAACTTACTGCGCGGCGTGCAGCTAGATAGCGCCCAGTCGCTTGCAGACGACACGTACCCCGTAATTTTGCCAACAGAAATTGAAATCACGCCAAGCTGGCTCGCAAGCGCCCCTCTCATTGACCGGCTGCCATGGCTACCGTGGCGCATCCATGTTGAGGTTGCTGAAAACTAATGCGTATTCTTAGTATTGATCATGGACATGCGCGTATTGGCGTTGCGGTCTGCGATGATCTCGGTATCAGCACGACACCATTGCCAATTGTGAAGCATCAGTCGCGGGCAAAAGATGCCCAGCGCATTGCGAACATTGCTATCGAACAAAACGTCGCAAAGATTGTCATCGGTGTGCCGCTTGACCGCGACGGCAACGATACGCACCAATCCCGCAGCATTCGGCGCTTTGGGGCTGCGCTTGCAGATGTGACCGAGTTGCCAATTGTCTATTGGGACGAAACGGGTAGTACCAAACGTGCTGAGCAGGCGATTAGTCAACGCAAGAAACGCGATGTAGCTTCTGACTCGGTTGCAGCTAGCATTATTCTGCGGGACTACTTAGACTCGCATCTCGATCGTCATTATGAGTAGTAAAACGCAACCCAATCGAGTTCGAAAACAAGCTGGCAGACGTAGCGGCCCCTTACTCGCAGTTATCGCGATGTTCGTCGCCTGTCTGTGTGTCGGCGGTGCGATTGCCACTGGTGTCGTTCGCGGCATGGTAGACCAACGCACAACGTCCTTAACTGGCTTTGAAGCCGTTGCCATTTCAGCTTACATTCAGCTTAATCAGAATTTGTTGCATGACAGCAACGGCCCTAATCAGCAGTTTGTGTACAACGTGCCTGAAGGCGCATCTGCGGCCTCCGTTGCCCAAGACTTAGCAACGCAAGGCATTATTCCAGACGAGCGTTTGCTTCGGCTTTACATGCGACAACAAGGGTTAGATTCGCTCATTGAAGCCGGCGAGTTTGACCTTAACACCAATATGTCGGTTGCCGAAATTGCAGTTGCGCTCACAGATGCAAAATCAACTGACTTTGACTTACGCATTTGGGAGGGCTGGCGTGTCGAACAAATTGCCGAAAGTATGCAGGTTGCGGGACACGTTGACTTCAATCCGGATGCCTTCCAGCAACAGGTGCGCAACGTAGAGCGCGTCAAGCAACAGTATGCCTTTGCCGAATCAATTCCAGCCGATGCGACGCTCGAAGGCTTCCTGTTCCCAGACACGTACAACATCTTGCGTGACACCAGCTCACTTGGCGTGATTGATAGCGCCTTAGCCAACTTTGATCAGCAATATTCAGCCGAAATGCGGGCGCAAACGGCTGAACGCAACCTAACGATTTATCAGGTTGTGACCATCGCTTCCATTGTTGAGCGTGAAGCAGTGCACCCAGAAGAGCAACCAATTATTGCTGAGGTCTACCTCAATCGACTTGCCCAAGGCATGCGCTTGCAGGCTGATCCGACAACGCAGTATGGGATTGCATCTGCTACGAACTGGTGGCCGCCGCTCAATGTCAGCCCAGCAAACATCAATCACGGATACAACACCTATGTGATAGATGGACTACCACCCGGCCCTATTTCGAACCCAAGTTTGACGGCCATGCAAGCGGTTCTCAATCCCACCGGCTACGGTTACATCTTTTTCCAAGCCCAATGTGACGGCAGCGGATATCATAATTTTGCGTATACCTATGAAGAGCATCTTGCGAACAGTTGTTAGAGAAAAAACTTCAACG
>JAHDBS010000001.1:0-19056 GCA_020630225.1 Anaerolineales bacterium
GACCACATCTGTCCGCAAGTCAAAGGCAGTGTAAGCGTCAAACTGCTCTTGGATTTGGAGCGTAAATGCAGTTTCTGGCTCCAGGTCTGCAATTTCAATTTGCAAAATTGGCGTTTTTCCAATGTCAACCAACAATGGTGTTGTTTCCAACTTCCCAAACCCGACGGACTTATCCGTAACAGTGACATTCAGTGTGCCGTTACTCGTTGTCGTAGTTAGGTTGTCAATGGGCCAGCTATCAACATTAGCATCAAAGTCTTCTTGCCAGGCCACCGTCAATGCGTCCTGATCAGCGACCACAGACGCCACCGATACCGTTTCGAAAATAACTTGAGACTGCTCACCCTCTAACCACATCACAATGGCATAGGGATTAGGCGCTGTCGCCCCAACAAGCTCCGCAATATCTATCGAATATGTGGCAGGTTCTGTAATGACCGCAGCCTCATGGGCGACATAATCGCCAAAGGCTTCTTGCACTTGAACCAATAATCTTGTGTTTGGTGAAATCTGAGACACTTCCACATTTAGAACTGGCGCAACACCAAGCTCTAACGTCAGTGGCCGACTTTCTGCTTTCCCAACAAAGTTCTCAGGGTCTGCATGTTGCAAAGAGAGCCCAGCATCGGTCACTTCCCAGACGGTATTGTCTCCACCTAGGTTCCCAAGCGTGTCAGCATCAATTTGCCATTGTATGCCCAGCGCAGGCGCGGCTGTCGGGGCTGTCTCTGCAACAGGAGCTTCCGAGCCCCCCGTTGGTTGCAGCGCTTGCCCATAGGTGACATAGCCATAGCGCACGTCTTGTGACCCAAAGGTCTGCGGCATAAACACTTCAATCGCTTCGGTTGTAATCGTCAGCATATCTGGGTTGGCCGTAACAATGGTCTTATCAGCTAATTCAAACGCAAACGAAATTTGAGAGCTATCGGTCCAAAGTGCTGGCCGCGACAACCGCAGTGGTGTGTCTGACCCAATCGGATGCCGCACTTCAATTTGGGTTGCGGTCTCTACAACCGTAATCCAATGAACACCGTCTGCCAGATTCAAGCCATTGAAGCTCCCGCTAAAAATGCCGCCAACAGTCACACCATCAGCAGAACGTCCAATAAAGCCATCTGGTGCCACACCATAACCATCTATTTCATAGGCTTGACCAGTTTGCGTGACATCAAAATTCGCCAACACTTCATACGGCGCAGCCGGGTCACCCCACGTTGTGCGCCGAATAGCATGATTCGGAGTTAGCGTTTCAACTGACACCAACCGCTCTCCAAACGTACGCGCATTGACCGCTTTCTGGATCGCATCTAACGCCCAAATGGTTTCTTCATCTTCATTGATGTGCTTAGTGACATCAATAATGTAGTTATATCCACTAAGGGCATAGTAAGTTGCTAAGGCTCGGTCTTCTCCGGGCCAAATTTCCAAGTTGAGATCATGCTGATAAAACGCAACCTTGTCATGCAGCACATCAGCCGCAAATGGATATGGCACCCAGTGAACATACTCATGCCCTAGGTGCCCCAGAATTTGGTTCCAGAATTTCTGTTGCAGCGTCTGCGCATACCCTGTCATGGAGTCGCCAATGCGATCAAAGACACCTTCAGTGAACAATGGTTTCTGTTGACTAAGGCGCAAATTCTCATTTGCCACCGCCTGCGTGTAAGCAGCCGCAGACACCGTCTGATTGTCATCCATGCGGATGTAACGCCATGAGCGTTCCCCTGTCATATCCACAAACATCATGTCTTGCGGGTAGGTACTGGTGTAGGTTTCAAACATGCGGTCATTCCGCTCTTGAACAGTCGTCGCCCACGGTTTGACGACATACCCTTTGTATTCAATGAATGGATATTCAGGGCCGCGTAGCTTTGTTGTGGCCTCAGGGGTGTCGCTCAGATACGGAATTTCAAAGCTGATGGGGCTATAGGTGTTCCAAACCGACCAATTTGTAAATGGCATGGTCAGAAAACGGCGTGCTTGCAGGTCAGCTAGCAAGGCGAGGAATGAGGGTTCATCACCATACTGCTTCCACCAAATTGGCAATGCCTCAGGATGATCATCCTCAACTTTGTGATTTTCTTTCGGGTCCGAGTACCAGTCTCGCCCTTTTTGCCAGTGCGTCAGGTGGATCACCCCATCTTCTGGCACGCGGTCCAACCAATCGGTACGAATCACGTCCCATGCTGAGCCGACTGCAGCCTTTTCCCATTCGACAACCTTGAACATTTCAATCGCCAAAATTGGGCTACGTGCTAACGCATCATAAAGACCAAAACGGTCTAACTTAGCCCGCAGACTTGGGAATTGGTCAATTCGATTGTCAACACGATAGTCTTCTGCAATTTGGCGAAAATCCCGATCAATGCTGATGCGAATGGTGCCACCTTGCCACGCAGCCCCGCTAGGAATAAACGTGACCATATCAAATTGGAAGTAACCTTGGTCACCAATGCCACCCGTTCCAAGGTTATTGGGTTGGAACATTGGCGTTCCTTGCGGATGCCCCGGCAATAGCTCCGCCTGATATGTGCTGTTTTGCACCATATGCACCGCTAGATCACCAGTTGCACCTTCATATGCCAACACATCGGCAAACATCGGTGGACGGGCCAACATTGTTGACCGATTTTCTTCAAAGAAACTGGGCAACAACACCAATCCTTCCTGAATTGGCAGCAGCACACGCTCCGACATCGCCTGATCAAACATCAGCTTATGCGGCAGCGACACTGTGCGAATTGGCAAGCCAGTTTGGTTACCAATGCTGGGCCGCAAGTCAAAGCGTTGGCTGTCAATTGCGACTACATCAATAACGAACTGCAACTGACGCCCATTCTCGTTATAGTCATAAATGAGTTGAAATGGAGATGGGTTGAAAGAAAACCGATGCGTTTCGCTACTTGGGCTAAAGTCGCTTGCGCTAAGGGTCGGCAGTTCATTTTCATCTAGAAAGGTGAGTGTCCAAAGTGTTTGGGCTAAGTTGCCCGTTGACAACACCTCTTGCGTATTGATGTTCTGCACATAATGGATTGCACCGTTAGCGGCATCAAAGCCCACTTCAAATTCAGCGTTGCTAGGTCGGAAGCGAATGATTTCACGGTCGCTGGCTGCTGACGCACCACCGTTAGCAAGCCCCACAAGATGTACGCTATACGCATAGTTTTGCAAGTCGGCATCGGCGTGATTATGAGTACAGCTGCCAATTGGTTCCGTAGCCGTTACCTCACAAATAATCTGTGGTGTTTGGTCAATGGAGCCTTGCGCTCTGAGCTGCGTAATTGCCGCCGGGGATTGCATAGGATTACGCCATGAGACGCGGTTCAAAGACCCAAGCTGTTGTACTTCAATATCAAACGCGGCCGCAGTAGTTGGAACAAGCTCTAGATTATCCACATACAGCACATCGCCAGCGCGCGGCGTAAGGAACAGTTTTGTAATCTGATTAGCCGCAATCGGTTGGGGTAGCTGCCAAATGACAGTTTGCCAGCCGTCTTCGGGCGGGAATTTTGCAGCTGCGCCGCCAATTGTTTCTGAAGTCGCACCAAACTCCACGGTGAGGTCTAGACTTGCACCGCCCTTCACCTTAGCGCTAACAGCTTGCACAAATTGCTCAGACTGAATAGCAACGCTTGGGGTACCCATTGCTTGTGTCGCCACCCGCAAACTACCAGCGCTATTTGCATAACGTTCGTTGTGGGTAATTCCAATGAGCGCAGCTTCGCTTTGCCAAGTCCAAGCAGGGGTGTCAAAACTTTCCCAAAGGTCTGCGCCATCTAGGCGGACGTTATCTAAGTGAAAATTGAGTTCAGAATACGGCTGACCATAGCCACTGTCGCTAAACCGCGTGATGGCGAGCCCAACCTGAGCTACATCACCCAGAATTTCTGGTGGAATTGCATCTAATCGATGCGAGTTCCCTTTCAGCGGGAACGTCATCTGGTAGTTTTCCCATTGGAACAGCTGCCAACCCAAAATCAGCGGGGTTTCTGCAGTCAAGCCAGCTGAGTTGGTCAAAAACAGTTTTGCTTCTGCCAACCCAGTTGGGTTCTCCGCCATGTAAATGTCTAAGGTGACCGTTTCAAATGCAGACCAGTCTTCAGACTCTGGCAAGCTCACATCAATGCGGGCCGTGTTCGCGTCTAAATCTGCGGGCGCTGGGTCAAGTGCAGTCTTGATTTGTAACGTCTCAGAGCCTTGCGTTGCATGCAGCTCACTATATTGTGCCGAAAACGACACCTGCCCTGCGGACTGATTTAGCTGCCACTGATGGGTTTCAAAATCATCTAGCAAAATAGAACGT
The DNA here is from genome assembly GCA_020630225.1 of Anaerolineales bacterium. Classification (GTDB taxonomy): domain Bacteria; phylum Chloroflexota; class Anaerolineae; order Anaerolineales; family UBA6668; genus JAHDIM01. Next base: position 4,304 of record JAHDBS010000001.1, read on the forward strand.
GGGGCAGCGACGTTGAATACTTCGCCATCTAACGTAGTAGACGCTACCGCTGCATCCCCTTGAATCAGTTCAGCAGATAGCGGCTCTTGCGTGACATATTCGGCTGTTGGAAACAAATCTGGCTCAGCATCATCTGAACCACAGGCAACTGTCATGACTGCAATCCACACAAGGCAGATTATGCGCAAGACACGTGCGTTATTTTTATTAGTTGAGGAAATCATCTAAGCAAGTACAAAAACGGCTGACTGTATTGCTTCAAAAAGTTGAGGGCTAGGTAATGTATGACCGGCCGTCGATCACCAAATAGGGTCTCTATATCGTGCGATGACAAGTCAGATAGAAGCGATAAAGGCTGATTATCAGTCGCGATAGAGATAGCGCCGATGTTACGTTTGGCACTACCTCCATTATGACTGAAATTTACGTCGATTTTATCCAGTGATTTGGCGTGAGATCGACTTTAGTAAGTCGGCGTTGTAGTAAAGAATAGGTAGTTCAAGCGTCAGGGTTTATGCAACAAAGACCCAATTGACAAAGATTGTCGAAAGCACCCCAAGCATTGTTGCAAATGCAATTAGAACACCTCGTTCAATTTGACGGTTCTTAGTAAACATTGCCAGCACAATAAACACTGGGTATAGCACAATGACGTAGCGCATAATGCTTTGGCTCGCGCTAATTGCCGGGCTAATGGTGCTAATGGCAACAATAATGGCATGGCCTTCGCCCACTTTATGCCAAATCCAAACTAGCAAGATGAGACAAACGAAGAATACTGACACATCAAATAAGATGTGCCAGGCAATGTCACCAGTGAGGTACCGTTGCGTGAAAATTTTGGTGAGTTCACCACGCATAATGGCGACAGGGCCAACGTTCTCACGTTCCCAAGCAGACTGAACGGTAGAGAATAAAATGGGGTCGCCAAAGAAGTTATTGAGGAACCGCATATGGCTTAGCAAGCCTAAGGGCGCAAACATAATAATCGCTAAAGACTTCCAATCTTGCTTGATCCCATTCAGTGCACCTCGCCATGCTTCTGGTTTCAAAATACGCTTGAAATACCAACCATGCGTGTGAAGCCACTCAAGCCCCACCACCCCGAACATCAGCAGTCCAAAGACGCGCGTTGTTGAAGACAAAAACGCAAAGATGCTAGCCCAAGCCCACATTTTCTTGCGGGCAAAATAAGCGGCGGCAACTGTGACAAACAGATATAAGCTTTCGGTATAAACCGCGCTGAAGTAAAACGATGTTGGGAAAGCGGCCAAGAAAAACGTTGCCCGTTTTGCAGTTTCGCTATCTGATATGGTTTCAGTGAACTTATATAGATAAATCAACCCACCTAACAGCGCCAAGTGGCTAACAATAACCCCTGCAATCACGTTGTCGCCAGTCACATTGCCTAGCAACTTCATCAGCATTGGATAAAGCGGAAAAAACGCGACCGTTGTAATTGAGTCCGGAACGTATGTGTAGCCGTCGTTGGCAATGGCTAAGTAGAAGGAGCTGTCCCAACGAGCCCAAATATCAAAGAATAAATTATTGGGGACTGCATGGTAATACCCTTCACCGTCAATACCAGGGATCGCAATTTCGCCAATGTATGTCCCAAACCACACGATCAAACGCGAGACCAGAAACACAAAGAGACCATAGCGAATACCGTCATCGGTAATCACACGACGTTGCCAAAGCATGAGGTTATAGCGCCAAGAGCTCACTGGAGCAGTGTCTGTTGCAGTAGTCATTTAGTTTGCGCCCTCTAGGCTAAGGTTGACGTCTGTAAAGGTAACCGGTCCACTAAACGAGACAAGACCGATCCACCCTTCGTTTGAGTTGAGAGAAATATCACCAACAATCAGGTCGCCATTGACAAAGATGTCATATTTGTCGCCAATGACATTGATGCGCAACTCTTGTACACCTGATTCATCGTAAGGCACCTCTAAAGCACCTTCGCCACTGAAGTTTTCATTTTCATCGTACCGGCCCCAGAGAATTGAGCGACCACCATCCACAAACCGGATAAGCTGCGCATTACTCTTACTGTTGCGGTCCGGCATATGGAAGATGAAGCCGCCGCCAATGTCTTGGTCTGTATTGGCTTCGGTGAAATCGATTACTGTGGAAAGTGAGTAATTTTGAGCAAACAGATTGAGACCTGTGAGGAAGTCAAACCCGTCAGTATTGGTTTGCGTAATCTGACCCCCGTCAAATACCCAGTCCCCGCTAATTGCTTCGACGTTTTCCAACAAATCATTGCCACGCGGTGCAATCCCAACAGCATCACCGCCAATTGGATAGACTTGAATATCTTCAAAACGCACTTCACTAACAGAAGACGTCACGCCAACATAGCCTTGATCATAAATAAGCGGATTGTCCGCTAACACCAAGCTGTCATTGAGATAAATGTCGTAAGTAGCATTTTTGACGTGTACATCTAGCTTGTAGAGTTCGCCTTCTGCAATTGACATTTCAGCAAAGCCTTGTCCATTGAAGCCGTTGTTTTCATCAAAGAAGCCCCAAAACATGACAGTATTGTCTTCTTTGAAGCGCACCATGTGGCTCCGTGCAAAGGTGTCTTGACTTTGCATATTGAAGACAAGCCCACCGCCAATGCCTTGGTTATGACGCAACTGCGTCGAAAGCACATACTCGCGGAATGGCTCTTCATAACTCGCAACATGGTCAAAGCCGTCTAACTGGGCTTGAATAAGCTGGTCATTTTCAAACCGCCAATCCCCGGTAATAAATTTCCAAGATCCGTCACCAAAGCCATCACCGCCAACAACAAGCCGGCGGCCACCTTCTAGGATAGTGCCATCAAAGCCGCGTTGCGGGACTGAAGTGGGGACAACAGCTTGAACAACATCCTGTTGCGGTTGTTGTTCAACTACAGGCTGCTCACCCGGAGGCGCATGATTTCGGAAAAGAAGCCAGTTGAACAAAAACAGCACAATTGGCATCAATATGAGAGGCAGAATGTAATTTCGAAAATACCGTCGTCTATCTTGAGGTTCAGAGTCAAATTTCTGAATAGTCATAATAATGAATGAACTGAATGCGGTCGCAAGATTGCACGCATTTCACTAGCTGTCCGAATACCTTTTGGAACCAGCTAACGAAAAGCTTAGTTGCATCGGTGAAAAATTTTTGCAATCATCAGGTTATATGTTTGTAACATAAAACCACTTTCAAACGCATCCTTTACTTAATTTGTAATGTGTAGATTGTCAGTGTGTTTGTCAGAAAATATTTCAATACTAAAGACACACAATTCATTATTCACACCTAATCCTGTTAATTGGGCTAACGAAATCTCACTTACTTAAAATAAATGACCACTTCTAATAACACTCAATCACCACCGCAGAAAGACAATAAGAAGCGGCGTGGACTACTAGGAACATTAATTGTTGCTGCGCTAGGTATTGCTGCTGTTGCTGCAATATTCATACTAGGTCGCGGAATTTGGTTGTTACTTCGTGGTGGTCCCGAAGAGGTTGCTACCCCAACGCCTGTCGCTGCAGCGCCTACTGTTATTGTTGTGGAAGCAGAACCGCAGCCAGAAACACAACTCATTGTGGTGCAGCCTACACTCGTCTCAGGTGGTGCTGTTGTGAGCGATCAGGTCGCAGTCGTAGAGCCAACAGCAATTCCGCCAACCGAAACACCTTTGCCGCCAACTGCGACACCAGAGCCGGAGCCAACTCTGGCAGAAATTGTTGATGAAGAAACAACTGTCGTCAGTATTTCAAGTGAGCCAGTGCCAATTGTGTTTGACCCACTTGATGCAATTTATGAAGCTGGCCCGCCGCTTTACTTAGGTGACACAACCTACGAATGGCGCCTCACCTCAGCCTTCGCACCATTTGCATGGCACACAGTGGACTTAGCATGGGATCGTACTGAAGACGGACGAGTGCTCATCAAGAGCAATCCACCATTTGAAGGCGGCGCCGGCCGTCTCGTTTCACGCGCCATCCAAGCCGATATCTCAGTTAGCCCAAGTTTAGAAGTGTCTGTAGGCGAGCTTAGCCCTGGAACAGAGCTCGGTGTAGAAATTCTGGCCTATGAAACCGACAAAATTGTGTCTTACACAGCAGCATCTATTACACAGGTGGGGCAATTCGTTGTGGATGTGCGCAACATCACAGAATGGGATGGGTTACAAGAGTTCTACATCTCTTTGACACTGCGCGGCACAGCGGACGCGCAAGCCAAAATAGACCAACTCACCCTACGCACAGTTAGCTCTGCGCTTGACATTGCGCGTCCAGCAACGTGGGAAGCAAATTTTGACACTGCCCCTGAATGGGCTTTAGAAAACTTAGAAACATTTGCGCCTGAAACCGAAAGCACGCTTGGCTACCGCACTGTAGACCCAGAGGTGGGATTTGGCAAAGTCAGCGCTGGACAATTCAACGCAAACTTATCTCGCCATCACCTACTTGTAATTGATCCCGAATTACTGGCTGAAGGCACGCAATATACAGTTCAAGTTCAACAAGAAACTGGTGAATTCTTAGTAGTGGAGCCGCTAAGTTATCAAAACAATTCTGAACGAATTGGAATTGATTTGCGGCAATATCAGGACTGGGATTCTGGCACGCCTGCTAGCTTATCAATTTGGATCAACGGGAACGGCGACTTTGCGTTAGACAACGTCAGTTTACGTGCCTTACCAAGCTTGAACCCTGCTCTTGTTCAAGTTCAGCCCCCAATCACCAACTTCGGCTGGACAAGCAATACCGGCTTACTCAATGCACAAGCAAATGCATTCCAATACACCGTTGCAGGTGAAAATGAATTCGGCACCGTCGTTTCAGACGTCCTACAACTTCCTAAAGATGAGCCTGTGAGCCTGGTCTTCAATACGCTTGAAGTCACGCCTGATACCTGGTTTGATATTCAGTTGTTCGAAGAAGGTGGGGAAGAACGCCAGTATCACTTGTTACGCGCGCTACAAGCAAACCAATACTGTGTCGGGTTAGAAAACGCGATCAATTTACTGGACGGCGCTCCTGTTCGCCTCGCCATCACCACAAATGCCCCGAGCGCTAACCTCAGCGTTGAGGCTGCCCAAATCCAATTTGGGCTAACAGGCTGTCAATAGCATTAGCGCAACTTTGAAGCAGCAGCTTCGTCAATAACCCATAACAATTTCCCAGCGGGTGCAACTTTACCTGCTGGGAGATTGCCACTTTGGTCGGGCGCACCAAAAATTTCAGCAATCGCGTCTGCTTTACTTTCGCCACCTACTAAAAACACTACTTGTCGGGCTAAATTAATGAGCCGATAGGTAAACGTCAGCCGTGTTGGTGGCGGTTTAGGTGAATCAAAGACGGCTTGGACTAACGCGTCACTCGGATGCTCTACTTCAGGGTGACCCGGAAAAAGCGAAGCTGTATGCCCATCTGGTCCCATCCCCAGCAAAATCAGGTCAAACTTTGGCAAATCTGTCTGAAAAACGTCACAAATTAGCTCGCCATATCGTTTCGCGGCAACTTCGGGCTTCACATTTTCTGTTTGGGGTGCATAAATGCTGTCAGGCAAAACATTGACGTGATCTAACAGCGTGTCTTTTGCCATAAAAACGTTACTGTCAGGGTCAGTAGCAGGCAAGAAGCGTTCATCACTCCAAAACATTTGCATCGCACTCCAAGCAGGTTGTTCATCTACAGACATGCTCGCTAAGAGACGATTCATGCGTAATGGCGTAGACCCACCAGACAATGCCACGCGAAAAACGCCATTCCGCTCAATTGAGGTTGACGCATATTGGCAGAAGAGATCGACACCAGTCTGTGCCAGCGCCTCTGCATTTTCTACAATGGCAAGGTTTCGTGGATTTTGAAGCATGATAAAGCTAGTATAGCGCAGCAGTTCCTTAGTAATCTCATCCAAATATCGTTCACTTTATATTCTGACAGTCTACGTAATCTTAGTTGGCACAGTTGATTGCAAACCACAGCCTATGGTAGACTTTCGTTGCTGAATTGCGGGTGTAGTTCAGTGGTAGAACGCCAGCTTCCCAAGCTGGATGCCACGGGTTCGACTCCCGTCACCCGCTCAAGACATTTATTGTCAATTACAATTTCAAAATCTACTAGACACAGCCAGCGCAATAGGCTAGAATTTTGTGCTGGATTTTTTGTTTGTATATCAAAAGAGAGGATTTTACTCTTGGCTAACACACGTTCTGCTAAAAAGCGCATTCGCAGCACAGTGCGAAAAACTGAAGTCAATCGACGCCGCAAATCAAGCGTGCGTACCGCAATCCGTTCTGCTCGCGAAGCTATCGCAGCGGGTGAAGTGGATGCAGCTCGCACTGCTACCTTCAACGCAGCAAGTCAAATTGACAAAGCTGCTGGCAAGAAAGTTCTTCACAAGAACACTGCTTCACGCTACAAGAGCCGCCTGATGAAGCGTCTGGCTGCACTTGAGTCTGGAAGCTAGACTGTACTGCGTTTAACCTGATACATGAAGCCACGGCAACTTAGTTGTCGTGGCTTTTTTGTGTTTAAGTCTTCACGTCAAAGACAAACTCCACCTCTTTTGCACGCAAAGCCAGTACCAAAACCTCATAATCTCACATCTTGACAACAGAACACATGTTCTAATAAGATAAGACCATCATCTTCTTTGAGCCGATGATCCTTTGAGCACCCTCGCCGCTCAATCCTTTATGAAAATTTACAGTTTTGTACAAACAAGGCTGTGGCATACCAACCTAACGTTGCCAATGTAACGCCACCTAAGTGGCATCTTTTTGCGTCTCTGTTACAGGTATAGGCCCAGCCGAATTTATGGGAGATTTACGCATGGCACCTGCAACAATAACGCCAGAGTTAATGGAGTTTCAAGCCCAACGTATTGACAGCATACTCGCTGCACATCGCGTCCGATCACGCGTATCTGGGGGGCAAGCAACGCATCGCTGGATGCGATACAACCTACATATTCCAGACAATGCCCGTGTCAGCCAAGTGCGCAACTTACGCGAAGAGTTTGGCGTTGCACTGGGTGTAGACAATGTTCAGGTCATGCGCCGCGGCAGCAATCTTGCCATTGAAGTCCCCCGTCCAGACCCAAAGCAAATCACACTGGCAGACGTGCAGACACTTGTCCCTACGCGTCGCTCCCTTACTGCAACACTAGGCATTACTGACACAGACCGCCCGCTGTTATTGCGGTTTTCAGCCCCAGACGTTGCGCATGTATTAGTCAGTGGCACTACAGGGTCAGGAAAAACTGAGCTACTACGCACAATGCTACTGAGCTTACTGCTCAATACAAGACAGTCAAAGCTACAAGTCGCGCTAATTGACTTCAAACACCGTGGATTAGCACCTTTTGCGGAGATTCCGCACTTACTCACAGACACCGCGACCAATGTTGCCCATGCACAGCAAATATTGAAATTGCTGGTAGAAACCATGGAGCGCCGTGATGCTAATCAGCTTTCTTCACCGACTATTGTGCTCGTCATCGATGAACTCTTAGATCTAATCACACTTGGTGGCAAACCAATTCAGAAGTTACTCACCCGACTGGCACAACGCGGCAGAGAAGCTGGTATTCACATTGTTGCTGGGGCGCAAAAACCAAGTGCCAGTATTTTGGGTGGACAGCTTACCGCTAATTTCTCAGTTCGTTTAGTCGGCAGGATGGTCAGCGCTGCAGATTCATTGGTGGCTGCCGGCATTGCCGGTACAGGCGCAGAAAAACTGCAAGGACGTGGAGACTTTATGGCCGTGTTTGGCAGTTCGCCAATCCGCTTTCAATCCGCCTATATTCCCATGGCAGAGTGGGCAACACACCTTGGGAGCATTCGCTAATGAAAGCAAAAGTCATTATTACAATTGTTTGTGCATCCTTTGCAATTACATTAGCGGTCGCGATTGCCTATCGGCTTTCAAGCGAAGCGATGGCTGTCATTTTAGGCGTACTGGTGGGTGTCATGGCAAGCATTCCAACTAGTCTGCTCATCGCTTGGATTTACAACAACAGTCTTAGCAAACCGCGCTATACCCAACCAGCGCCACAACCGCCGCAAGAAAAAATTGTGGTCGTCCAAGCCCCTGCCCAGCAACAAATGCCAACCGGATTGGCTAACGCCCAGCAAATGCGCCCTCGTCACCAGCAAGGCTATCCACAAGCTCAGCCTGAACGAAAATTCACCATCATTGGTGGAGCTGATGTAGAAGACATGTAGAAACAAAAAAGACCAGCCATAAATGGCTGGTCTTTTTATTAGTATCCATCAATATTGAGGCTATACCCTTTCCCGCGAATAGTCCGTAAATATTGCGGCTTCCGTGGATTTTTCTCAATTGCACGGCGAGCCCAGCTGACATGAACTTCTAGCGTGCGTGTGTCCCCGATGTAAATGGTTTCCCACACATGCTCCATGAGTTCACGCCGCTCCACAATCGTATTGGGGCGCTCCATCATGTATTTGAGCAGTTTAGTCACCCTAGGTGTCAGTTGCGTTTCTTTACCGTTACAACGCACTAAATCCAGCTCTTCGCACAGTTCAATAGGCCCGACCTTTAGCCAAGGAATGTCTTTGGGCGGCACCATCTTTTTGAGCACATTCACGACTCGCCGGCTAGTAAATGGCATCTTTACCACTTCGTCTGCGCCAACGTTGTCTTTCACTGCCACATCTTTTTCAACAAGTAACAGCAGCTTAACATCATCACCAAGCTCTCGGCGCAAGCTACGACAAATTCGAGCACCAGAGGTGTTCATTGAAGCCGCGTGCACAATAATAGCCGCCGCAGGTGTAGCTTGAGCAGATGCTATTGCCGCAGCCCCTGAGTGGACAACGTCAACCGTATAGTCACGCTTCACTAAGTGCTTTGAAAGAGACACTACATTTGCTCGGCTTGCTTCCACAAGCACTAGATGTCGAGAGGTTTCAGACATTTACGAAAACCGAATGAGTACTGAACAAGAAATCATCAATAAGCTGATTTCAACAATCATTTATGTGCACCCTAATAAATAGAAATAAATGGATGCTTTCTTTTTCAACGGTTCATAAACGTCCACTCTGCTTTGCACATGGCGTCTGCAGAAGGGGTCAATTCTGTTCAAGAATATGCAAGTCGGAAGTAGACAAAGTGCTATCCAGTCTGCAAAAGTGGCACAGAAACAATAATTGACGCGCCATAGAAAATGGCTGTCAATTTATTATAAATAAGGCGAAAAAGATAAGTTATGATTGCCCAACGCTATTTTAAACAGGATAAAGACATTGCAAAACGCATGATTGCCCTGCAATTCTTAAACGATTCCTGCTCTGTTTTTCCGGTAATCGTGTGATTGAACTTAAGAAATTTATTGATCTTGCCTTAGCTATTCAGCAAATTCCGGCGCCCACTTTTCAAGAACAAAATCGTGCAGCATATGTCTTTGATTTGTTCAAGAATACCCAAGTGGATGATGTCTACTATGACGCTGTTGGGAACGTTCACGCAGTGCTAAAACATCCGTCAGCACTGCCTGAATTGTACCTAACAGCACACTTAGACACGGTCTTTTCAGACAAAACCGACATATCATACCAGCAAAATGGAGACTCAATCACAGCACCTGGCATTGGTGATAACTCCATTGCTGTTGCAGCACTCATTTGGATTGCAGAGCAAGTTCAGCGCCAAAGCTTAAACCGTTCACTGCACTTAGTTGCGAACATTTGCGAAGAAGGGAATGGAAACCTTAAGGGAATGAGATTCCTTTGCGAGAATTTCCAGCAACAACCTCAAGCAATGATTGTGCTTGAAGGTGCAGCCTTAGGACACATTTACCACCAAGCAATTGGAGTGCACCGATTACGTCTCACGGTCAATGCCAAAGGTGGGCACTCATGGGCTGACTACGGTAAAGCAAGCGCTGTTCATGAACTGGTCAAAATTGCAGCGAGAATTGCTGCAATCAGCCTTGACCGGCTGCCACAAGCAAGCCTGAATATCGGCCGAATTGAAGGTGGCACAACCATCAACACCATCGCATCAGAAGCTTGGATGGAAATTGATCTGCGCTGCGTCAAGCAAAAGGGATTAGATAAGCTCACGCATCTAGTAAAAAGCTGCTTACCGAATACGCGTAATCGGACTTGGACCTATAGCCTTGAAACAATTGGCCAGCGCCCTGCTGGAGAGCTCGCTAAAGACCATGCGCTCATCAATATCACGCGTCAAGCCTTACATCAGGCTGGATGGCAAAAGGCTGAGCTTGTAAATGGCAGCACTGACGCAAACATCCCATTGAGTAAAGGCATTCCCGCTATTGTGACTGGAATTACAACTGGCGGAAATATTCATCGCACAGATGAATATATCAATTTGCCACCAATTGAATGTGGCTTGACACATTTGTTAGAGGTAATTACTGCTGTAGGCAATTTGTCAGAACGCGAAGTAGCATTCCGATAGCAGCAGATTATTGGTTACGCTTTTTCTTGCGCGCTAGCAGCTGGCTAGCTGTCGATTTGCTGCTGTCCGTTTCCTTAGTTGGAAGATCAGCTGGTTTCGATGCTTGAGGAGGCAGTGGTGCCGCTTTAGGCTGAACCTTAGTCACAGCAGGCGTCTCAATTGAGACAGGCTGTTTAGGCAACACAACTTCGTCTGGGGTATTTGCACGCGCCTTGGCTTTTTGCAACTGATCGACGCGTGGCGTTGTAGGCACAGTTGCAGGTTCAACTACAGGTTGACGTTGAAAGCGTGCTACCCATGTTTGTACATCTTCGCGCGTAATCATCAAGCGCCGCACCGCAATATCGATTGGCCAGAGCAAAACCACAAGTAACAACAGCATAGGCCACAGCGGTTGCCCTGCCGCACGTACGGTAGACAAATGCCGAAACGCATCTGCTGGAGTGTCTAACAATTCACCACCTGTGATTGCAGCAACACGCTGCAACACAGACGTGTCTTCCGCACGCAATTGATATTCATTTGAATACCCAAGTACCCACCCTGCTGTTTGCGAATAACTATTGACGCCGCTTTGGTCTGAAATTCCAAGCAAGTAAGCCCCAGGTTCGATTGCATCAAAGGCACCTTGATATTGTCCAGGCGCAATTTGCCGCAGTGTCGCCACAGACTGATTACCATTTGGCGACACGACATTAGCCTGCAATGCGAGATTATTGAGGTAGTTACCAGCCAGATCAATGGCATCAATTGTGACAGTAGCCGTTGTGCCAGACTGATCCACATCAATCGTTAGATCTGATTCGAGCGTATTCGAAACTGACCCGAGAATAATTTGCTGCCAGAACTGGGCATATTGCTCCCAGCTGGCCCAATCCGCTGCCCAGCGCCCTGTTGCGTCAGAGGTCCAGGCAATGGTTCGTCCCAGCCCATATTGCCAAGTCGCCAACAACGGATCGTTGTATCCTTCGCTGGTGTTTGAAACAAGAATTGTGTTTGCCGTACTCTTTGGGCTTGTGCCAACATAGCCACGCAACGGTGGCACCGCTGTAATCCCCGCTATCAAGTCGCTATTACCAGACTGCAACGGACTAAACACCTCTTCGATGAGATAGGCGCGCGTGGCAAGTGTCGTTTCTTCGCTAAAAATTTCCGGAATACTCTCAGCCTGATTAGTAAAGTGATAGCGACCGTTACCTGCGTCAGCTAAGTCAGGCAAGAATGGCGCGGCATCATTCCCGACCCCCACTGTAGACAGTGTGATGCCGTACTCTGTGTTGAGATTGCGAATCATCCTCACAAGCCCGGTGTCATCGGCACCACCGTCTGTTAGCAAAATCACGTGCTTGATCTCACCTTCATCCGCTGTCAAGGTGCGAGCCATTGACTGTACGCCGGCCAAAATACTCGTGCCACCACCGGGTCGCAGCGTTCCAACGCGATTGAGCACATCATTCAAGTCAGTCAGGTCAGTCATTTCAACGACCCATTGCGCAGAGTCATCAAAGGCAATAACACCAACGCGGTCACCCGGTGAAAGCAATTCAATTGCGCGACTCGTAGCTTCTTTCGCAAGGTCGAGCTTATTTACACCGCCACTGGTGTCTGCCATACTGCCAGAGCGATCCACCACAAATACCATTGTAATTTTGGGACGGCGCTGCTCATCAGTAAGCTGCATTTCCACGGGTAGCATCTCTTCTAAGGGCGTCCGAAACCAGCCGCCGACCCCATAACTACGCGGACCACCGATAGTAACTAGGCCACCGCCCAAGTCACGCACATATTGCTGTAAAACAGACTGCTGCCGAGACGAAATCTCACGCGCTGGGGTGTCAATGAGTACGACGCTGGCGTACTCCACAAGACTTGTTAACGCAGCAGGCATGCCAGCCGGCGTGACCTGATCATAAGCAATTCCGCCAGCTTCAAGCGCCGTACGCAACTGTGCAGCGGGATCTAAGCCAGTTTCATCAATTTGGCTAACGAGCAAAATTTTTGGCGGCCCCATCACTTGTGTGTAAGTTGCCAGCGAGTTGTTCTGTAACAATGTGTCTTGCGCAGCTTCTACCTGCACGCGAAACTCCGAGAACCCAGTGCTAGCGGCAGTCAGCGGTAACAAGAAATTGTTTTGCCCAGTATTTAGATCTATCTCGCCTTCATATGCAACGGTGTCACCATTCAAGACGCGCACTGTTGCTGGTCCAGCTGTTGTCGTGGTGACCCCAACTTCCAGATCAAACCGTTGTCCACTTCGCACACGTTCTGGTGCATTCGCTAAGGAAACTAATGTCTCAGTAGACTGCGGCGTCTGGAATGAAACAACATCAATCATGACATTGGCAGATTGCGCGAGTAAGGCTGCATTGTCCGCATCCCCACTAGTGGCAAGACCATCAGACAACAACACTAAACGCTGCGCATATCCACTTGGCAACAGTGCCAACCCGAGTTGTATAGCGCGTTCCAAATCAGTTTCCACGCGCAGCGGCACAGACGTAAACGCATCGATCTGCTCCCAATTACGCATAGGCCGCTCAACTAAAGCATTTGAGCCAAATAACACAATAGCAGCTTGGTCGTCTGGTGGAATGTCAGCAATTGCAGTCTGAACCCACTCTTGCGCCGCCGCTTGCGAAGTTTGCGACATAGAGTCAGAAACGTCGACAAGAAAGACAACTGCAGCACGTTGGGTTGCACGGCTAAAACTGGCCCCTGCTAATGCAAAGATGAGCGCACTAAGCAGCAGAATTCGCAGTGCTAATGCGGTCCAGTCGCGGGGCAGCCAATGCTGACGTTGCTGCCAAGCGTGCCACCCTAGAAGAGGCAAAAACAGTAGACCAAGCAAAAACCAAGGATGCGTAAACGTCATGCAACACCCCTGCTACGCCAACGTTGCCACCACCGCATTGAGGTGACATTCAATTGGCGTTGCCGCTGATACCACCACCATTCCAGCAACATCACCCCGGCTGCGATAGCCGCTACCCAACGCCAAAACTCGTATCGTCCAGAATTGTCAGCCTCATCTGTCACGGTTTGGGTTGCTTGAATAATAGGCAGTTCAGTTTGTGGTGAAATTTGGCTTTCTAACGCTGAATACAAATTGACAGCAAAGAAATTGCCATCCACTAACGTGTCAGTGTCTGGGTTTCCGGCGGCGACCCAATACACACCTGGGGTATTAGTATCGGTATAAACAATTTCACTAGCAGTTGCAGGCACAAAAATCGGATCACTGTTGGGCGGCAAAATTGCAATTTCATCCGCAGCAATATCAGGGCGGATTGTGACAGCATCACCCGGACGCACAATATCACCGGCTGCTTCAATCACAGTTGAAGGCGTTAGCCACTCAATGAGGTTAGAAAACAAGATTGGAAATGCAATTTGAAGTGGCAAATCTGTTTGGCGGATATCAAAGCCCAGCACCACAATGCGCCGTCGCTCGATGGTTCCAGCAACCACGATAGGATCACCGTTTAGGGTCACTAACGTTTGTAGACCACTCGTTGGATTAGGTTGCAAAGCCGAATATGCGCCAAACTGAATGTCGCGCCAGTCTAAGAAGCGCTGGATAGGATGGTCAGTTTGCTGCACATCAACGGCACCTGCTACTGCCTGCGCCTCGCCAACATCAATGAGCGTGTTGCCAACCGGTGGATTGATCAATAGCGTTTCGCCATCTGGCCATTGTTGCGGCACAACCCCATCAAAAATATAAACATCGAACGGATCTTCCGGCAGCGTATTTACGTCATTCGCACGAAACGCAGCAACTTGCGGCAAAGCAGCCAAAACTTGCTCTACAAATAGATTGCCATCTTCAGAGACATATAACACGCCCCCCGTTACAGGCGGGCGAAACACCGTCCAGGCAACATTGTCTACTGCAAATGAATCTAGCTGATCTGTACCGGACAGCGGCGAGAGTTCTGCACGTAACACGTCAGCCCCCCACGCATCCATCACTACAGTTTCAGTGCTATTGGCGGGCACTGTAATTTGACGTGCATGGAACAGCTCATCATCTAGAAACAGAGACAGCGTTGCAGCTTTGGGTTGTGAACTGTAATTTTCAATAGACGCCAACAACTGCGGCTGATCATCATTTGTTGCTCTGAGGGCTAATGCGCCAAACCCTATGTTGTCATCAGAGGCACCAATGGGAACATAGCGCAATTCGCCAGTGGTTGGCACAGGCAGTTGAGCCGGCAACCCGCCATCAGAAATAATGACCGTTGTCACCGTATCCGTACTGCGTGCAGCGGCGCTTGCTAATGCAAAAGTTGCATTCCA
>JAHDBS010000001.1:19156-25691 GCA_020630225.1 Anaerolineales bacterium
CGCAAGCAGTTGCAGCAACAATAGCCAGTTACGGCGCAATCGCTGCCAAGGCCGATTCGCTTCATAGTCTTGCAGCGCCTTCTGCCAAAGCATGGTGCTAGACACGACCTGCTCTCGCCGCCGCAACCGCAGCATATAAAGCAGAATAATTGGAATTGCCAACAAGCCAAGGGCGAGCGCGAGCGGATTTAGCAAATTCATCCTTTCAGCACCCCAATAGCCCGCAAATTTGCCAAGACAAACGTGTCCCACGGAATAGCAGTGCTAGTCGTAGTGAAAATCGCCCCACGCTGAGAGGCATACTGATTGAGATCAGCTTGATAATCTGCTAGCGCAGTGAGGTACCGCTGCCGAAGCCGTGCATCGACTGTAACTTCGCGCATGGTGTTGGTCTCTACATCACGCAGGCGCAGGTCACCATTAAGTTGCGGAGAGAGTTCTTCGGGAGAAAGTATTTGTAATAATGTCAGCGCATTACCACGCGCCAATAGCGCATCCAGCCCAGTTTGATAGCCATCTTCTAGCAACAAATCGCTTAGGACAATGACCAGCCCAGGGCGTGTTTGTTGCGCCGCAAAAGAGCGTAAGCTAGCGTTGAAATCAACAGGCGCAGTGGGCGTTTGGGCAGCTAGCCAATCAAGCAGCCCTAGCGTTTGTCCACGGCCACGTACCGGACCAAAGCGGTCTTGGTTACCAATGACATTCAGCTGAACACGGTCGTCTGTCCCAAGCGCAATATAACTCAGCGCCCCGGCCAACTGCAGTGCATAGCGCAGTTTATTTTCAGCAGCATTGTTACGCGGCCAATCCATCGATTGACTCGCATCAATCAGCAAGTAGACAGCGAGATCTTCTTCATCTTCAAACAGCTTGATGAACGGTTTTTCGAGCCGCGCAAACAGATTCCAATCTAGATGGCGTAAATCATCGCCTTTGACATAATTACGAAAATCCGCGAATTCAATGGATGTTCCGCGTCGTGTTGAGCGTCTTTCCCCCTGATAGGCCGCAGTCCGCACGCGCCGCGAAACTAGCATCAATTGCTCGAGCTTACGCAGGTCAGAATCGGCGAATAAGGAGGACATAAAAGGGAAAGCCTTAGACGTAAAGAGTGAGAAACGCTCTTAATTGCGCGTCACTCTATTTACCTGTAAGGCTATTTACTGTTCTAAAGAGCTAAGCAGTGTTGCAATCACATCATCTGCGCTGATGCCATTTGCTTGTGCTTCAAAATTAAGCAATAACCGGTGGCGTAATGCAGCGGGCGCAACGGCCTGTACGTCTTCAAAGGCAACGTTATAGCGCCCCGCTAATAAGGCTGTGGCTTTGGCGCCGAGCATAAGGGCTTGAGCCGCACGTGGACTTGCTCCAACCCGCACATACTGCTTGACTTGCTCACTCGCAGACTCAAGTTCAGGATGTGTTGCAACGACTAGGTCTGCAATGTAGCGACTAACGTGTGAAGCGACAGGGACATCACGCACAAGCTGTCCCATTTCAATAATGCTTTTTCCATCAGTCGCTGTAGATGCTTGTGGCTGTTCTGTGCCAGTCGTGCGCGCCAGAATTTCAACAAGGCTTGCCGCATCTGGAAAATTGACATTGACCTTGAACAGAAAGCGATCTAACTGTGCTTCTGGCAGTGGATATGTACCTTCCATTTCCAATGGATTTTGCGTTGCAAGCACAAAGAAAGGCTGCTCTAACGAATAGGTTTTATTAGCAACAGTGACACGCTTTTCCTGCATTGCTTCAAGCATGGCAGACTGCGTCTTAGGTGTCGCCCGATTGATTTCATCTGCCAAGACAAGATTGGCGAAAATTGGCCCCTGTTGGAAGCGAAAACCACGGCGACCCTGATCATCCTCGTCCAGAATATCGGTCCCAATAATATCCGCAGGCATAAGATCTGGGGTGAACTGAATGCGCGAAAAATCAAGTGACAACACATCTGACAACGTGCGGACAAGCATGGTTTTCCCTAAGCCGGGAACCCCTTCCAGCAACACGTGTCCACCTGTAATCACACCGATGAGAACGTGTTGAATCACATCGTCTTGCCCCACAATTACTTTTTGCAATTCGGTTTTGATGCGTGTTGCGATAGTGCGAAATTCTTGAGGATTGATCATATTTGTCTTTTCTAACTACGACATCACACGAAAAGCAAGGCGCATGCCTTACGCGTTCATGTGACAGTGTGGATTCTTTTCTATGGCTCTAAAAGTGTGAAATAGTCACGAACAACGCCGCGTAACCCAACCGGAACATCGCCATTTTCAATGGCTTGACCCGCAGCTTGTGAATAGTCACCAAAGACTTCGTTGTAAGGAACTAAAGACGTTTCATCACTGTCTGGCAAACTACGCGTTTCAGCTAAGATGTCATTACCTTGCGTTGTTTCGACATCACTTTCAACTTCAACCTCGATACCTTCACCGCCACCAATCCGTTGTGGGGCAAAGATCTGCTCATACGCCCGCTCACCATTGGCGCCAGCCGTGCCTTGATTAATCGATTGATCGCCAGCTTCGCTACCAGACTGGTCACTACCATCTGAGCTGCCAGAGCCAGACCCTGTCCCAACGCCGCCACCATTTTGGCCTTGCGCATTACTTTGACCAGATGACCCCGATTGCCCGCCATCAGTCGCGTTCCCAGCGCCATTGCCTGATTGACCATTGTTTGATTGCGCTTGTTGACCAGCGCCTTGCTGACTAGGCTGTCCGGCTTGGGCCGCAGACTGAGCTGATTGCTGTGCCTCCGCCGCAGCTTCTGCAACAGCTTCAGCCTGTTGGGCACTTTCCGCTGTCTCTGCGACCGAATCTGCAGCGTCTGCTAAGGCCGCTTCTGCGGCTTGGGCATCACCACTGCGTGCAGCTTCTGCGGCTGCTGACAGAGACTCTGCTAGTTCCCCAGTTGCGCTGTTGAGGGATGCGGCATCAAGCGCATCTGCCAATTGATCTAGCTCAGCAGCATCAAGTGTATCTAGGTCAGCATTGGCGAGCTCGCTGGCAGCCGTTTCTAAATCGCCGGACTGCAAGGCATCGGCGGCTTGTTCTAGCGTTGGAGTTTCTGAAAGCTGTGCGCCAACATTTTCTAAGGCTTGCGTTTCTTGCTGAATTGAATCAACACCGGATTCGCGCTGTAATTGCTGCGCTGCCTGATCAATCACAGCTGCAGCTTGCTCAGGAGAAAGCTCTTGCGCCTGCAGCTGTTCAATTGCGGCTTCTAGCGGTTCGGTAAGCTCAGCAATTTCTTCTTCAGTTAGGTCGGGAATGTCTTGAATTTGATCGGCAATTTCGGTGAGCTCAGTAATTTGCTCATCAATTTCGGCTGAAACCTGCTGGTTTTGCGCCACTGTTTCAAACTGAATACTGGGTGCATAGAGCAACGCTGCTAGCAAAATGGAAGTCATTACTAACACCGTTGGATGCAAACGTCCGATGCGCAGGGGGAGCTTTTGCTGGACATCAACTGCAGCTAAGGCGTCAAGCGTATCTGCGCGTTGAGAAGCCACTAAGTCAGATGGTAAAGCAGTTTCTAGTTCAAACGCTGTGGTGAGTCGTTCAGCCAATCCCAGGCGGCGATCTAACTGACGTCGTAATAGTTGTGGAGAGATGCGCCGCAGCCAACCATAAGCAAGACCCATACTAAGCCCAGCCCCTATTATGGCAAGAGCTAAGTTGCGTACAGTCGTTTGCGCAAGCAAAGGTGTCAATCGCGCGACAATTGCAAGCCCGCAAGCAACAGTCAACCCAAGCACTAGCCCCCGGATGGCCCAAATAAGCGTGGCATGTAGGCGTACGCGTCGCTGTAGACGTTGATATTCAGCTTGAATTGCTTGAAACGTAACAGACAAAATAGGCAGTGCTAGCGCTCTTTACGTCGCACTAATGAAGTAGCAATTGTAATGAGTATTGCGCTCAGTAAAATTGCAAACGGCACATAAATCAGCCAAGGAGATGGCAACCCAATTGTGGCACCACTTGGTAAATCTAGAGTTGTCCACCAATATGATTGTTGATCGATTAAGATAATTTCTGAAGCGACACTCGCCGCTGCTGGGTTAGTCGCAACAATGCCCCAAAAGGCAAACAGCAAAATCGTAAGCACAACATCTGGTGGCGTGTTCACGCCCGAGAAAATAGTCCCAGTGCCAGAAGCCACGCCAATCAACAGCATAATTGGCAAAATCACGATGATAAACATGATGACCGTGTAGCTCAAAATAGTGGCACTAATCACGCGTTTAGTGAGACAAGACAGCAACACGCCAAATGCTGAGAACATCAGCGCGGTCACTAGCAAAATCAAAACGCTTAGCAGTAACTCAACGGGAGAGACCCCACCGATGAAAAACACCACGCTTTGTAACGGCAGCGTTGCCAAGATCAACAACCCGACAAAGGCAACTGCTGTCCCAAGTTTCCCAAGCACCATACTGCGCGCAGACAACGTGGTCGTTCGAAGCAAATCATAGGTTTGTCGCTCACGCTCGCCAGCAATACTGCCGGCTGTCATCGCAGGTGTCAAAATCGCGATGAGAAAAAGCTGTAGCCCAAAGGTAACTGCAAAAACGGCTTTCCCAAACGACTGACGATCAGCGACGCTAAAGCCTATGTCACCTGAACCGATGAAAGTCGCGTAAAGAAATAAAATAACCATCGTGAGTGCCGTCAGGTACACACTCAGGATCACAACACCACGATTGCCTCGCATGCGACTGCGAAGCTCTTTGGTTACAATAGGATTTGCAAGCGTGCGCCGCACGATGTTCAGCGGACGTAAACGTGTTGCCATTAGTTCACAATCCCCCGCGTTGCACGCATAAATAAATCTTCCATATCGTGTGCTGTTTCGCTAAATTCCAATATAGGCAAGCCCGCCTGAACAAGCGCAATCAATAAAGCGCTAGCAGCGGCATCATCACCAGTAAAGTCAATTAGTAACGTAGACGTCAGCTCACCTTGGTCATCGGTCGCACGCTGCACAGCAGCCACATGTGTTTGTTGCCCTACAGTCGTTTGTGCTGCCGCAAAGTCAGCTTCTAGTAAACGCAGCTGATATTGGCGTGTTGGCACCAAAGCCCGCTGCATGTCTGCAACACCACCAGAAGTTACCAACTTACCGGCCTCAACAATGCCAATATCACTACAGATCTCAGCAACATCTGCCAAAATATGTGTTGAGAAAAAGATGGTCTTGCCCATGCGGGCTAGTTCTACGAGCAATTCACGAATTTCAACGCGCGCCCGCGGATCAAGACCAGACGCAGGTTCGTCTAAGATCAGCACTTGCGGGTCATGAGCCAACGTACGCGCTAATGCTAAGCGTTGTTTCATCCCACGTGAGAGTGAGTCCACCATTGCATCACGCTTGTGCGGCAAGTCCACCAACTCAAGCAAATCACGATTAATAACGGCACGCTCATTCGCATCGATGTCGTAGCAGGCGCTAAAGAAATCTAGATATTCCCAAACGGTCATATCGTTGTATACGCCAAAAAAGTCGGGCATATAACCAATTGCACGACGTACATCACGTGGATTTTTGGTCACGGAATAGCCTGCAATGCGCGCATCACCAGACGTTGCTTCCATGAGCGTGGTCAAAATGCGCATGGTACTGGTCTTCCCCGCGCCATTCGGCCCCACAAATCCATAGATTGCGCCAGCAGGCACACTCAACGACAAGTGATCTACCGCTGTGAGCCCCTTATAACGTTTGACGAGGTTATCTATTTCGATGATGCTCATGGGGTCAATGCCACCGTAAAGTCTAGCGAATTCAATTCAACCGACGCATCGTTTTCCATAATGGACAACAACACACTGAAGCTACCATCAGATTGAACATAGTCATTTGGATTTTCAATGCTTACCACACTACCCGTCACTGGAATTACATCCCAAGCCTCTGTCTCAATATTGAAAAGTGAAACTTCAGCGTCTTGGGTTTGGTAGGGCAAGCTCCAATCTAAATTCATTTTCAGTTCTTCAACATTGGAAAAGGCGACGCTCGTTTTGGGGCGGTAGGTAACCTCAAATTCGCCAACATTGTAGAAATATGCATCGTAAATGTTGACGTAATCGCCAAAGAAAGCATCATCCACAATTTCGTAAGTCATTAAGTCAGGCGTCAACAATATTGCATTATCACCGCCAACGCTTTCTAAGGTTGGAGTCAATTGATAGATGTATAGCGTCAGATCATTCGTGTCAAAACTCACATCAGACAAACTAATGTCAAGCGGGCTACTCTCCTGCCAACCAAAAAGATACACCCCACTGCTCAACTGAGCCCAGTGTGTTTCCAAATACCAATTCAGAATTTGATCTTCACGATAGGTGTCGCTATCAAAGGTAAATGTAGATCCAAGCATCGTGTCAATTGCATTTTGTACTTGACCGTATGGGATGTTATTTTGCCCAAACTGTAGGCTTGCCCCTATTGGAGCAGCTTGCCCACCAAACGATGTGGTTTCGACACTTACTTCTGTTGTCCCCGACAACGGCCCTTGTAACGCACTTGC
>JAHDBS010000001.1:25791-33845 GCA_020630225.1 Anaerolineales bacterium
TCGTAATAGTTTGTCAATGACATTGGCAGCGCAGAATTCGGCAACAGCACATCATAAGTGTTCCGTCTTGGCGAATAGACACCTGCGACACCAAAGATATGCCCGCTGGTTGCATCTGCCGCAGCGCTAACAATATTTAGGCGGTGAATAGTAGGCGTGATGCCACTGCGGCTATAGCCAATGCCATAGCTGAACATAGAAAACAACAGCACCAGCGCTGGAATTGTGACCCAAGCCCAAGTGCGTTTCTTCATCCGCTGTAGTACAACAAAATTTATGGGACCCAACACCATGATGTAGACACCCATAAAAATACAGAGTAATAATGCGCTCGGCGGCAGTGCATCTGGCAATGCATTGACCGCACTTTGCAGGTTGTACCACTGGGTATATTCAGCAACAGTCTTGGGCGTGTGCGCCGTTGGCACAGTGCTCACAAACCAATCAGCAAGGCCAGCCCAGTCATTGACAGGGGCTAGTGATAAATCAAAGCCAATGACCGTGATCCGCCCTTTGCCAAACTCACGCTGCGTTGCAATGGGTGTAGCCCCGGACGAAAGCAACACGTTGTCATTCGCAGCAGGTGTAATTGCAGCTAAGGCAAGGTCAGCACCAAAGGTTTGTTCGTCGGCATCTAAGTCAATTGCAATGGGTTGTGTATTGGCACTAACCTGCGGCAGCAGCTCGCCAAGCGGTGCAACTGTACGTGCATTATTGGCACCCGTGCTAACAATGAGGTGCCCACCAGCTTGAAGCCAAGCTTGCAACGCTTGGAGCTGGTCAGGCGCAAACTGTGCACTGTCGTAATCTGCTATGACGAGTGCATCTAAAGATTGCCAGCCTGTAGCGATTGGCGGCAAGTCCGTTGCTTTCAACTGGGCAAGCAACACATCACCATTGATTGGTTCTTTATTTGTTAAAAAGCCAAATGCGCTAGGCCGGTCTGACACAATGCCGTATAAAACATCACCATCCCGCATCGATGTGCTTGTTGCATTAATTTCTGTAATTAGCGTGTTAGTCTCATCCAACAGTTCAACAGTGACAGTCCGCAACACATCTTCTGTTGCAACATAAATGAAGAACTCTTTATTAGATTGATTTGGCAACGTCACACGCCGTGACATCAGTGGTCCAGTTTGAGACTGCGCTTCGCCAATTCGCAAAATGCCATCAAAGTCAGGGCCAGTATTGGAAACTGCAATTTTGATTGGAACAAATCGCGAGTTCCGCTGAAAAAAGCCATCAAATCCAACTTGGGCAGTTAATGAGATTGCATTAGATTGCGGAGGCGGCGCTGCTAACGCGGCTGTGTGAAGCGGCGCTGACCCAAACAAGATCAGCACTATAAGCGGCAAGATGCAAATACGAAGCAGTGTTCTTGACATTAGTTGAACTGTACCATTGTGACTAACCGGACGCAACCAATCATCTGATGAGAGTGCATTTGCATAGGTCAAAACGTAAGGTTGCGTACCTAATTATTAGGACGAGTGTTGGAGTTGTTACGAATTCATCTAATTCAACAAAAAGCACAAGTTAAAGTCTGTCGTGATGCGCCATACCGTAACACCCTATTCCCGAATATAGTTATAGAACACAGGAAAAGATCAATCTTAAAGTCAGCAATGACTCAACGCTAAGCTGTTGATCACAGCGCTGGCTTCACTAAAAGTTTCGCATGCAATTGCCACATCTCTTGCTAAGCTTTTACTGCGAAACATTGACATTGCGTTTGGCATCTTCTTTTATGACATTTATAAATGAGTGTCACCACTATGCCGAAAAAAGAACGCAGGGAGAGACATGAAAAACAAAGCAAAAAAGACAAAAATCGTTTGTACGATCGGTCCAGCGTCTCAATCAGAAGAAATGTTGACCAAAATGGCACGCGCAGGCATGAACGTCGCGCGCCTCAACTTCTCACACAATGAGCACGCATACCACGCGAACACCATTGAAATGGTGCGCCATGTGTCTCAAAAAATTGGCACACCCATTGCTATTTTGCAGGATCTACAGGGTCCAAAAATTCGCATTGGCACCTTCAAAAATCCACAAGGCATTGAGCTAAAGCGCGGTCAAGAATTTATTATCACCACGGAAGACATTGAAGGTGATGAAAAGTCTGTCAGCACATCCTTCCGTCAATTGCCGCGAGATGCACGCGTAGGGAATTCACTTTTGCTAGATGATGGCAACTTACGCCTCATTGTCACCAAAGTTGACAGCACCAAGGTCTACACAAAAGTAGAAATTGGTGGTCACCTTAGCAATCGCAAAGGCATTAACTTACCTGGTGTGTTAGTAAGCGCACCAGCCCTAACCCGAAAAGATCAGGTCGACTTACAGTTCGGGATTGAACATCAAGTTGACTATGTTGCGATCTCTTTTGTTCAGCGCGCCTCTGACATTTTGCAAGTCCGCGACGAAATAATGCGATTTGATGCAAGCCGCGTCAATACGCCTGTCATCGCAAAGCTTGAAAAGCCAATGGCACTTGAGAATTTGGAAAGCATTGTAGACGCAGCGCAAGGCGTAATGGTCGCACGTGGTGACCTTGGCGTTGAGCTTGGGCCACACAAGGTCCCTGCCGCACAAAAGCGAATTATTAGTCAAGCAAACCGCCACGGGAAAATTGTTATTACCGCCACTCAAATGCTGGAATCAATGGTTCATAATCCCGTTCCAACGCGTGCAGAAGCGTCTGATGTTGCCAACGCCGTTTACGATGGGTCTGATGCGATCATGCTCTCAGCAGAATCAGCTGTTGGGAAATACCCTGTTGAAGCCGTCAAGATGATGAGCACCATTGCCAGAGAGTCTGAAGGTAATACTAAGCGCTGGGGGCGCTACAAAATTCCTGAAAGCGCAGGCTTTGCAAAATCAATTGCGCTCGCTAGCGCTGCACGCTCGCTAACGAAAGATGAAGGGCTAAGCGCCATTGTCGTATTTTCACAAACCGGCAACAACGCGCGGGTCGTGTCGAAGCAACGTCCAAACGTACCAATCTTAGCCTTCACCCCTGATGCAGAAACGTATCAAAAAACGGCCCTGATGTGGGGAGTCGAGTCTTTCCTCATGCCGCGCGCTAGTTCCTTGGAAGACATGCTGCGCCAAGTAGACCACATCCTGCGCCAAGAAACACCGCTAGAAGATGGCCAACGGGTCGCCATTATGGCTGGTGTTCCAGTGCATATGATGGTGCCAGCGAACATGATTATGGTTCATGAAATTGGCGAGTATGAATTGCGCTAAGCAACATTACGCACAACTCTAAAAACAAAAAAGCGCCTGCAAAATTGCAGGCGCTTTTTATTTTCTATGTAGCTAAGACTGGCTTTTACGCAACAACCACGTTATTGATTTCGTAGTCACACGCATGCCATGTTCTGTGCTTAGAACAACCCAACAACCTTGCCAGTTTCCATGTCCAAGTCAATGTCATAGAACGCTGGGCGGGTTGGGAGCGCTGGCATGGTGCTCATGCTACCCACTAGTGGGTACAAGAAGCCTGCGCCAACGCTTGCGCGGATTTCGCGAATTGGAATGCGGAAGCCGCTTGGCGCACCCTTCAAGTTAGGATCATGACTGATGCTAAGGTGCGTCTTTGCCATACACATTGGCAACTTGTCGAAGCCAAGGCGGGTGTAGCGTGCAATTTGTTCTTCTGCTTCTTCAGAGTAGTCGACACCGTCTGCGTTGTACATTTCCTTCGCAATGGTTTCGATCTTTTCTTTGATCGTTGCTTCTAATGGATACAAGAAGCTGAAGTCACTTGGGCGTTCAGCTGCTGCAACGACAGCTTCTGCCAATGCTGCAGCACCTTCACCACCACGTGCCCAGTGATTTGAAACCACAGAGTCGTCTGCACCAGCAGCCTTAGCTTCACGCTTGATGAGTTCAACTTCAGCGTCGGTGTCAGTGTGGAAACGGTTTACTGCGACAACGACTGGAACACCATAACTGCGGGCATTTTCAATGTGTGCGCGCAAGTTGCTGCAGCCAGCTTCAAGCAGTTCAAGATTTTCTTCCAAGTATTCCAAAGCAAGTGGCTTACCAGCGGTTACCTTTGGCCCACCACCGTGCATCTTCAGAGCGCGAACGGTTGCAACCAAGACGACAGCGTCTGGTACCAAACCACTGTAGCGGCACTTGATGTTGAAGAATTTTTCCATCCCAATGTCAGCACCAAACCCAGATTCAGTGACAACGTAACCGTCTTCACCAACCAACTTCAATGCAATTTGGTCTGCAACAATTGAAGAGTTACCGTGCGCAATGTTCGCGAATGGACCAGCGTGAACAAATGCAGGCGTCCCTTCCAATGATTGCATCAGGGTTGGCATAATTGCATCTTTCATCAATACGGTCAATGCACCACCAACGCCCAAGTCGTCAGCTGTAATTGCATCACCAGCGCGGCTGGTTGCAACTACCATGCGGCCCAAGCGGTCGCGCATATCTTCAAGTGACGTGGTCAGTGCCAAAACAGCCATGATTTCACTTGCAACAGCAATGTCGAAACCAGTTTCGCGAGTACGGCCTTTTTCCTTTGGCCCAGTCCCTA
Organism: Anaerolineales bacterium; assembly: GCA_020630225.1. Classification (GTDB taxonomy): domain Bacteria; phylum Chloroflexota; class Anaerolineae; order Anaerolineales; family UBA6668; genus JAHDIM01. The sequence continues at coordinate 30,362 of JAHDBS010000001.1, forward strand.
CGGTAACGCCACGCAACAAGCGGTCGCTTGTGTCGAGTACGCGCTTCCAAGTGATGGTGTCTGGATCAATGTCCAAGCGTGCAAAGCGTGCTGCTTCTTCTTCGGTCAATTCCAAAGGATCGCGCTTGTCGATACCCAATTTTTCCAAGCGTGTAACTTGGATTGGAGAGAACATGCGCTTGTTTTTCTTATTGGTGGTGAGGCGCTTGAACAAGCCAGCGTCAGTTGCGGTTGATTCATGGAACATGCGGGTATCAATCGCGGTTGCCAACAAGTTGTTTGCAGCGGTAATGGCGTGAATATCACCTGTCATGTGCAGGTTGAATTCGTCCATTGGAATAATTTGGCTGTAGCCACCACCAGCAGCGCCACCTTTGATCCCAAAGGTTGGCCCCATGCTTGGTTGGCGAATGCAGGTGAAGACCTTCTTGTCGAGGTGCGCGCCAAGTGCTTGGCTAAGACCAACGGTCGTTGTGGTTTTCCCTTCACCCAATGGGGTTGGGGTAATCGCCGTTACATCAATGTATTTACCGTTTGGTTGTGAAGCTAGACGCTTTACAACATCTAGTGACACCTTGGCTTTGGTCGTCCCATACAGCACAAGTTCTTCTGGCAAAATGCCAGCTTCTTCAGCAATTTGCGTAATCGGTAGTGGATCGACGGCTTGGGCGATATCGATATCGCTTGGCACGTCGGCAAGCATATTTTCTAATTTATGTGGCATTTCTTAAATCCTCCGGATTTTGTTTGCTAGTCTGTTGGTTAGCGTCTTCATTTTTGAGAAGACAAAGGTTAGTTAGTATTCGGAAGCCGACATACTAGCCAACGTTCCAACTAACAAACCATCAAACTAAACTACATTTTCATTGCTTTTTCGTATTTTCTGCGCTGATTTTGCGCGGCATAAACTGCATTACGTAATAACACAGCCACAGTTACAGGTCCTACCCCGCCAGGAACTGGTGTAATCCAGCCTGCAACTTTCTTAACTTCTTCATAGTCGACATCACCAACAACACGGTTGCGAGTTTTGCCATTTTCATCGGTGACCTGAACTTGGTTGATCCCAATATCAATCACAACAGCACCCGGCTTGATCATATCTTTTGTAATCAGCCCTGGTTTCCCAACAGCAACAAAGACAGCATCTGCACGACGTGTGTGACTTGCGAGATCCACTGTCCCATGGTGCGTGACGGTAACTGTTGCCAAGTCTTCCATCAGCAACAAAGAAACCGGTTTACCAACAATTTCAGAGTGACCAATCATGACCACTTCCATCCCACGAATTGGTAAGCCAGTGCGCTTGAGCAACTCAACAGATGCCAGTGCAGTACATGGCACCAAGCGGAATTTACCGTAAACGATATTCCCAATGTTGGCTGGATTCATTCCCTCAACATCTTTTGATGGATGAATAAAGAATTGCAGTGTATCCAGATCCAAATGTTTTGGAATAGGTCGTTGCAAAATGATCCCAGTTACTCGTGGATCTACGTTCATGCTTTGCAAGCTTGCTAACACTTCATCTTGCGTAATGTCAGCAGGGAATTGACGATTTTCAAAGGCAATTCCGACACTTTCAGCAGCACGTCGCTGGTGGCGAATATAAATTTGTGAAGCAGCACTCTCGCCAATCCCAATAGAAACGAGCTTGCACGGCCAGCCTGCTGAGTCCAGCTTTTCAACTTCCGTACGAATTTCGTCTTTGATCTCGGCAACAAGCGCTTTGCTGTCGATAACTTCTGCAGTTTTTTCAGTCATATCAATTATTTATTTTGTCATATATTACTGATATATCAGCAACCATACTAGAGCAGCATATCAGATGATCTACATGAAAAGCCGAATGCTTCACGCGTAATTTCACTATGAAAAAGGCAGTTCCGCTAAGGTAGCCTCTAATGTGTCACCGCCATTCGTAACGGTGACAGTATCACCAACTTTAATTGCATCAGGCTTGAGCAGCCCGAGAGAAATCCAACCATGCGTTGGAGAGTAAAGACTACTAGTGACTTTACCTCGTCCGCCATTAACTTTGAGTGATGCACCGACTGGCAATTCAGTTTCGGAGCGCAGTCCAACTAATGTTTTGGCAAGTTTGCCACGGCTTTCCATCCGCGCAATAATTTCTTGGCCAATGTAACATCCTTTGGAAAAGCTAACAGCACTCCATAAATCCACTTCTAGTGGGATGAAATCACTCGCGACTTCCTTACCTGGGGCAGGATAACCTGCCTCCAACCACAACAGATCAAACACGGTTTGATCAGCTTCGGTTACGCCTTTGGTCTGCAATTGCGTAACAACGGCAGCAACAGCCTCAGGAACACCAATAAGTTGAAAGGCTGATGCCCCAACTAGCGCAGGCAACTTTTGCAGAAGCACATCATCATTGAGTGTCACAACACTATGGTCAGCAAGATCTGCAATATCAGCGCCTAAGCTTGTAATATGTGCAGCAGCTTGGCTTCCAACAACTGCAACAATGGCTAAGTCATTGGCTGCATCTGCCAGTTTGACATCATCATTGAAAAAAATGTAACGAGTCAAATATCCGCGAATTGGCGTGCCGTTATTAGGGCTGGTCAAAATCAACGCCCGGTCACCCAAATTGATCACTGTAATGAGATCAATAATGCGACCGTTGGCATTCGTCAATACCGTGCGGCGACCTTCAAACTCGCGCATATTGCGCAAGTCATTCGTTGACATCCGGTGGATCAGATCAATATTATCGCCGCCGGACGACCAAAACCGCCCAACAATAGATCGATCGATCAGAACTGCATTTTGAATAGCATCTTGATATGCTGACTGTTCGGTCATCTTAGTACTCCAAACAAAAAGCCGAGCATATAGCCCGGCTCATTTCAAAATTAAATATCCAAATACAAGTTATGCAGCTTTATTTGCGTTGCGTTGCACTCGCCCAAACAGCCAGACAAGCAGCGCAATGGTAAGAGCGATGCCCACAATGTTGAACACAACAAACCCACCAAACAAAACAACTGCTAACGCACGTGCGCTTGGAATTGAGTCGACATCAAAAATTGCCCCCCACAGTCCAGTGACATAGCCCAAAACTTCAGCTGGTGCTAAAGACTCTGGAACGTCCCAAGCCGCTTGTGGCAAGATAATTTCAGATGCTTGTGACGCAATTTGGACATCGCCAGTTGGCTGTCCAAAGCGAGCAGTCGCAGCTGCCCCAATTGCTAGCAAGACTGCCACAGCAGTCCAAGTGATAACTTGATTTAGATTTAGAAAACGCAACATACGGATCAAATTATAGCGATCTGAACACGGGCTGTCTAGAGAGAATGCAAGTCTGTTTAGCGTTCATCGCGGACATAGGTGGTCAAGTCGCCTAACAATTCCTCAACATCATAGGTCCATTGCTCTGCACCACAACAATTGCCGGAAATGGTGTAAATTGTTGCGCCCCATACATAGTCATCTTGCCGAATGATGCTGTCATACCAAA
>JAHDBS010000001.1:33945-39707 GCA_020630225.1 Anaerolineales bacterium
TTCATGTAGCAAGCGCGTTCAGCTTCAAACTCTGCGTACCAAGCGATATGTTCGCCCTGACCAACTTCGTTCCAGCCTTCCCAGTAATCGACATAATCATTATGGGTAACATAAATCCCCATATGCCGCTCTACGTAGGCCCGTGCTTCAACGCGCGGATCCCCAACACCCATTGGTCCTTGGACAGGTTCCCAAATGCGGCCAATAGTGATAGTGTCTGGCGAAACGCGCTTAACTTCTTTCAAGGCAAAAAAGTCATTGACGCCTTTCATTACTAGCGGTTGCGCCTCTGCTGCAAACTCAATTGCCCCCCCTGAGCCAGTAATATGCAAGCCTAGCTTGCTACGTCCCGTAGAAGGGTACGGCGTATGAACAACCTGCATCACCCACGTTGGACTTGGCCCAACTTGCGGTGGTGCACCAAACCCAGTAAAGCCGCTGTCTGAATTGTTGAACGTTGGCGTTGCGGTTGGTGTTGCTGTTCGCGTTGGTGTATTCGTACGCGTCGCCGTTGGAGTCTTTGTCCGTGTTGGCGTTGGCGATGATGTCCGAGTCGGGCTAGGCGTTGGCGTCAACGTACGCGTTGCTGTGGCCGTTTGGGTTGCCGTAGCAGTTGGTGTCTTAGTCTTTGTTGGCGTTGGGCTAGGTGTTCGCGTAGCAGTATTCGTTGCCGTAGCCGTCTGTGTTGCCGTTGGCGTTGGTGTAACAGTCGCCGTCGGCGTATTCGTACGCGTCGCTGTTGATGTGAGCGTTACTGCTTGCGCCAATGCCGTTGCAGTTGTCTGCGTACGCGTCGCCGTTGGTGTATTTGTAACTGTATTAGTAACAGCAGCAACTTGGGTGCGCGTTGGTGTTGCCGTCCGTGTATTCGTTGCCGTAGAAGCTTGTGTACTCGCTGCGCGCGTATTCGTCGGTGTTTGCGTTCGCGTTGGGGTGGCCGTACTTGGCGCTTGGGTATTTTCACCAGCAGTCACAGTTGCCGGAGTAGCTGTCGCTGGCTGCTGCAAAGCAGCCGTTGCCGTCGGCGCGTTTGCTTGTGTCGGCGAGCTTGGTGCAGTCGTTGCAGTACTCGTCGGTTGGCCGGCTACAGGCGGCGCCGTCTCAATAACTTGCGTTGCTGTTGCTGCATCTGCAATTGTTTCAGTTGAAAGAACAGGCGTTGCGCCGACATCTGTCCCGACTACATCTGTTTCAAGAGGCACCACATCGGTTTCAATGAAACGCAACGTTGGCGTTGGAGTCGCAGTGACATTAGACGCTAATGTGCTAGTCGGTAACTGCGCAATTTGTGTAGATTCCGCAGTGGCGTCTGCCAATGTCGGAATTTCAATAACAAGCACAGCATCTGTTGGCGTTACGCTTGGTTGTTGACGGGAGTACACCATCAACCCAACGGTGAATGTCACAACAGCCGTGACCCCTAACATCCCAACACCAACAATCAGTGCGATTAATGTTGAATTTTTCAAAGTAATAGTCGCTTATCTTAGAGTTGCAACGCTTAGTTGCTACCAATACCCATTCGCATAGTACATCAAGTTGAAGGTCGTAATCAAACCTAAAACAAACCTTGACACTCTTTCTTAACGCAACGCCCATAAGATTTGCGGCATATTTCTGGAAATAAAAACGGACTTGCGATTGCAAGTCCGTCTCATTACTTTGGATTAGTGCTTTGCGCCACAGTCACAACCGCCACCTTCATGCTTAGAGCATCCGGCAGCAGCCTTTTTCATCAGCGCTTCGTATTCCATCCACGGCACAATATCATCACGATGGACCTCATGGCGGGTCATATCAACGTCTACAATTGCCAGATCTTTCAATGGCAGCAAGTTGATTACCTTCCCAAGGCCATGGGGCGTGCCAACGCGTTTACCGCGCTTCGGCAGTTTCTTCGTTGCTTCGGCATACTGTTCATATTCGAACACCAAGCAACAACGCAGCCGTCCACACATGCCAGTAATCTCTTCTGGATTGAGTGAAAGCCCTTGTACTTTAGCCATCTTGATTGAAATCGGGCTGAAATCAGTCAAGAACGTTGAACAGCAGCGCGGTGCGCCACAAGCACCATAACCACCTAACAGCTTAGCAACATCACGCGGCCCAATGCGTTGCATGACAATGCTTGGGTCTGGATACTGCTTTACAAGCCTGTCATGCAGTTTCTTCAGTTCAGGATCTGTGGCTTTGCCATCATCATCTACTGAGTAGAAAAAGGTCAGCGTACTACCATCGTAGTTATATTCTGCTTTGACCCACTTGGTGCCAGAGAATTTACCTTTTGAAGCAGCCTCACGACAGTCAATGAGGGCCGGCAATTCTTTCTCTTGCCACATTTGTAAGCTGACTAAGTCACGCGGCGTTGCAATACGCTTTACGCTCTTGTACGCTTTCGCCTCGGCTTGGTCATCTGCTGACAAGACTTTGACAATGTCGCCCATTTGGCGGCCACGCTTGGTCTCAACAATGACTTTGTCACCCGGCTTTAAGTCAGGATATTTGTTTGCTTTGAAGTGATATAGCTTTCCAACGGCACTGAATCGAACACCAACAACATGCGCTGCACGCGTTTTGGTTGTCGTCATTATTCAATTACCTCAATTTGGATCGCGTCTGGTTGATCACCTTTGAGAGCGTCGGCCCGCGCAGCAACATCAAGGGCAATTTGGCGCATGGCATTCGCAGCTTCGGAGGTCGGTTGTGAGACCATAATTGGCTTCCCAGCATCCCCACCAATGCGCACATTCGGATCCATTGGAATTCCTCCAATGTAGTCTACGCCTGCAGCATCAGCCAAAGCCTTCCCGCCGCCAGCGCCAAAGACATCCATCTTTTCGCCATTTGGTAGCGCGAGGTAGCTCATATTTTCAACTACCCCAATAATTGGCACATTCAATTGATTGAACATTTCCAAACCACGGCGGGCATCTGCTTGTGAGACTTCTTGCGGCAAGGTCACAATGACACCACCAGTCAATGAAGTGGTCTGCGCCAAGCTAAGTTGCGCATCCCCAGTGCCTGGCGGCAAGTCGATCACGAGGTAATCCAGTTCACCCCATTCCACTTCTTGTAGGAATTCGCGAATGGCAGAATGCAGCATTGGACCACGCCACACCAATGGTTGATCTGGCTTGACTAGGAAGCCCATGCTCATGATCTTGACACCATAGTTTTCTGCTGGTGCCATTTTCTTGACCTGCGACGGACGCGGACGTTCAACGCCCATCATGATGTTGCAGTTCGGGCCATAGATGTCAGCATCTAACAAACCGACGCTAGCGCCAGTTTCCGCCAAAGCAACAGACAAGTTAACGGCTACAGTTGATTTGCCAACCCCGCCCTTCCCTGAAGCAACCGCAATAATAGTGGGTTCATTTTCTTGAACAGCTTCTGTTGGTGCAGAGGCTGGTGTATTGACCATCCAGTTAACTTTGACACCTTTGACACCATCAGCACCCATCAAGGTCAGCCGTGATTCGCGGTCAACAACTTTCTGATATGGATATTTAGGATCAGCAACTGCAACGGTGAATTCAACGTTCCCGTCTTCAATTTGCACATCGTGAACCATGTTGAGATCCACAATGCCCTTACCCGTTTGTGGGTCTTGCACTGCGTTGAGCAGATTCAAAATTTTCTCAGTCGAAATTGGCTGAGGTTGTGGTTTTCTTCGAAACATATTGTTGATAAGTGAAGCGAAATGCGTAAGTAGTCACATCATTTCGCAATAGGTTTTAGTAATTTTGTGCCCTGTGTTGACACACCCCTTCAATTGTAATCGGTAGAAGAGCCATTGCCAAACGCTTTGCGGCAATGCGCCATGCTAATACCCTAGACAAAACCGTCTAGAAGCATGATTACGCCAGCAAATCCAAGCAAAGTGTTCGAATAACAGTCTCATCAAACTGCAATGTTCCTGAATTACCTTCGGTCACTCCTAGTCGCAGTCGCGTTCGATTACCTCTTAATGCCAATTGTCACCTTAGCCAGTCAAGCGGCTCACACTTCCAAATAAATGAATTTGCAATCAAACAGTGCCCACCAACGTTAACCCAATACATTCATTGGAAGAGGTCACTATGGCTAAGAAATATAAGTATCAATCAAAACGACAATCCACAGAAAATAAAAATCCCAAACGATGGCTCTGGCTAACCGCTGGCGGCAGCATTCTGGTCGCATTGGGACTCATTGGCGCAATTTGGTATGACAGTGCCACCCAACCCGAATACAATCCTGATGTGATCTTTCAAACATCAGACGGGCGTAACCATATGCAGCCCGGCGCCGAAATTGAATATTCAAATTACCCGCCTTCGTCGGGAGACCATTACGGAAGCTCACTCGCATGGGGCATATACGATCAGCCTGTTGAGGAAGGGTTCTGGCTGCACAGCATGGAGCATGGCGGCATTGTGATGCTCTACAACTGTGATGCCAGTGAAGACTGTACGGAAATCAAAGAGGATTTGGAGCGGTTTTACAACAACGCCCCGATGAATCGTTGTTTGGAAAAGCGGCTTATCGTCATGCCATATGACCAAGGGATGGACACCCCGATTACTATTCTCGCTTGGCAACACCGTTTAGATCTAGATGAATTTGATCGACGTCAGATTGTGGACTTCTATCGCATCTATGAAGAAATGGGGCCTGAAGCATTACCATGTGGCGTTAATGGTGATGTCAGGATGTAATGCAGATGCATGTTTCTGACCCTCAGCTAGAAGAGTTATTGAATCGTGGCTACCGCTATGCATTCTCTTTAGCGCACGACCATCATATTGCACAAGACCTGCTCCAAGAAGCCTGTCTCAAACTAAGTCGCAACGGTGGTCCTTGGAACATTCGCTACTTAGTCGTTGTCATTCGCAATGGTTACTATGACAGTCTACGCCGCGGCAATACCATTGCGGATGAATCGATTGAAGATTTACATCTTATTGGCGACTTAGACATTGATCTACCAAGCTTTGACCGTGAACTCGAAGATGCCCTAGAGAAACTCAAGCCTGGCACACGTGAAATGCTCTATCTCTCAGTCGTCGAAGACTACACTGCCCAAGAGTTGTCCCATTTGCTGGATGCGCCGCGTGGCACTATATTGAGCAAGTTGCATCGTGCAAAAACATTGCTGCGGCATTTACTAAATCAGCCGACCCGTTCAAGTAAGCAAGGAGGTGTTGAATGAGCGATCCCTCATCAGAGTTAGACAATCGACTTAGTGATTACTACGAAAACATTAGCTTGCCTCCCGATGTCAGCGGCGACTTGATTAACATCATTCGGCGTAATGAACGCCCTGCGCAACAGCAGGCGTGGTGGCAACGCCCTGTAGTCGCTGTCGCTATTTTCGCTATTTGTATCCTCTCAACCGTTTTGCTGGCACAAACATATTTTGATCGGCAAGAGCTGGAGCAAGTTGCCGCTGAAATTGCACTTAATCACGTTCGGCGTTTTGATACTGAATTCGAAGCACAAAGCATTGCTGCGCTAACCCCCGAAATGACCCAGTTAGATTTCGCACCTGTGCATCCACAGCGTATGAAATACGAAAACTATGACTTGTTGGGCGCGCGGTATTGCACCATCAATGACTCAATTGCAGTTCAAATTCATCTGGAAGACGAGCAAAATCAAGAATATACGCTGTATGAATTCCGTGAAGCAATTGATGTTGCGCCTGGGAAATCACACGAATATACGTTTGATGAAATTCACGTCACGCTCTGGCAAGAAGGCGATGTCGTAATGGGATT
>JAHDBS010000001.1:39807-42093 GCA_020630225.1 Anaerolineales bacterium
ACTACCCGTAACAGCGGCGATTTATTCGGCGAAACAGCGCTAATAAGTGCTGATTTGCATACTACGTATGCACAGGCAACGGAGAATTGCATTGTCATTGCAATGCACAATAGCAAGATGAAAGCCCTAATGCTGCAGGAGCCACAAATTGCTATGCGGGTGATGACAATCATTGGGGAGCGCCTCAGCAGCAGCGAACGCAGGTTAGAAGAAATTGCCTTTCAAAGCATTGCCTCGCGTTTGGCGGCATTGTTACTGCAACTCGCGGAACCAATGCCGGAGCCAACCGTTCATGGTTACACGCATCGCGACTTAGCAGAAATATTAGGCACCTATCGAGAGACAACAACGCAAACGCTGAATGAATTCAAAATGAAAGGCCTAATTGCAATTGGGCGGCGCCGCATTCGACTCCTAAACACTTATGCCTTGCAAGAGTTGGTAAAAGCTTAGACAACATATCCTCCTCCTAGAAAAGAGCAGCTTCATAAGTCAAGCTGCTCTTTTTGATTCTCACAACCCTAAGCCAACGGCTTCCCAAAGATGCAAGCTCGAAAGCACTACGGCGCTACCCTTGTGAACAACCCAACAGTCAGTGGCTAAGTAAGATAAACACTTCGATTAGTGCGGCATATCGGTTCCGGCTATGGTCGCAATGCACAGGAGATTTATGTATGCGAAATTTCAACTCTCGTCCACCTCAAATCTGCGTATTAGGCAGCGCCGAAGAAGGCTCAAAAGCCTATGCCTTAGCCGCTGCAGCAGGTGAACTCATTGCTTCACTTGGGTTTACAGTTGTTAGTGGCTGTGGAAGTCAAGCAACACGCGTTGCTGCTGAGCGAGCACTAGCCGCTGGAGGCAATGTTGTCAGCATTATTCCTAGCGATGACATTGGGAACGAAGAGATCCCCTGTAGTGTTCTTATCCCGAGTGGAATGGGCGATGCACGCAATCTAATGATGGCTCTCGCTGGGGATGCCTGTATTGTGATTGGCGGTCGAGCGGGCACCAAGTCTGAGGTATGCCTAGCTTGGCTACATAAGCGCCCTCTATTACCACTCGTAGGCTGCGGTGGTTGGTCAGATCAGCTCTCTACTAATCCACCGGACGAGCGACAAAACTCAAAAATCTTAGACTGGGGTAGTGTTGAAGAATTACGAGCGCAATTTGTTGAGCTAGGGTTTTTGAAACAGTAACTTCAAATGGCCTAATCCAAATCAGTATTGCTACTTAACAACAAAGCGGGCTCCTAAAAGAAGCCCGCTTTGTATATAGTCGTGGATTAGAAAAAGCGTTTTTTAGCCTTTCTTTGCCTTACGTGCAGCAATCATTGCTTTACGTTTTTCGGCAAGTGCGCGCTTCTTAGCAGCGGCATCATCTTCAGCGGCAGGCGCTGCTGCTGGAGCAGGAGCCGTTGCTGTTGCAGCTGGCGCAGCGGCAGGTGCTGCTGCTTTCGCAGGTGCGGCGGCTTTTGCTTTACCGCCACCTTTCGCTTTTTCTTTTGCTGCGGCTTGCTTTGCTTTCTTCTTATTTTCTTCAGCACGCACCTTTTCTTCAGCAAGGAAGAAGTTCGGGCGGATGCTAGCGTAGTAAGAAACTGGCTTAGACAAGCGTTCTTTGTTGAAAATGTGCGCAGAGGTTCGGTCGTATGAGCTCAACTCATAGTCGTGATCCATCTTGATTGCATCGAATGGGCAGAACTCGGCGCAGTAGCCACAGTTCATACAAATGTCGATATCAATGTGGAAGTCCTTTGGTTCTGGCACTGGACGCTTCGTAACAGGGTCCTTGGTACGTTCGATCCAAATACATTGTGGTGGACAAACCTTTGAACAAATCCCACAAGAGGTACAGCGGTCTTGAGTGGTGCCATCGTCATTTTCTTCAAATAACAAGAATGGCACAAAACGGAAGCGTTCTGGCATTGGCAGCTTTTCTTCCGGATATTGAACAGTAAACGCACCTGCACCCTTTGGACCTTGACGCACTTTCAAAGAACCGCTGTCATAGTAGCGTTTCCCAACAAAGCGCAGATCATCCAAGTAGGTGTCTACAAAGTGCTTGAGCGTAATGCCCATCCCACGAATAATGCCTAATCCATACATAATGTCGTGTCCTAAATAAGTGGTTAGTGGAGAGCTGTTAGTGAAGAGTGAAGAGTGAAGAGTGAATTTACATCACTCGTTACTCATTACTCATTACTCGTTACTCATCACGAATTTTTTATCTGTCGACCTCACCGAGCACGATGTCGATACTCCCAAGTACAACGACAACGTCAGCGAT
>JAHDBS010000203.1 GCA_020630225.1 Anaerolineales bacterium
CTGTCAATTTACTACGGCCTAGACGACGGCGAGCTCTACGATTTAGAAAATGATCCGCTAGAGACGAACAATCTGTTCAATGCGACTGAGGGTCAGGCGCTAAAAATGGAAATGATGCAGAAGCTAATTCAGGCGATGATTGAGCATCGTGATTTGGGACGATACCCGGTTTAGGCGGGGGACGAAGCAAGTCTGCACTACAGTCACATAGCGCTACTTTCTGGTAATCGTTGTCGCAGTTTCTTGGCTTCTAAGGTAACAAAAAAGCCGCTGGTTTCGAAAGAAACCAGCGGCTTTTTTCAACTGTCAACTATCAACCACTAAATCGCAATTGGCGCGCCTAGAACGGCGTCTGGAATGCCAAATGCGTCTACGAGGTGAATGCCTTGCCACTTCAGCTCATTGCAGAGCTTGTCAAATTGGCGGCGGAGAGCATGGTACTTTGCGCCAGACAAGTAGCCACGTTCTAAGTACCAAGCCGCATTGGTCTTGATTGAATCGAGTGCGAATAAGGTTGCCAAGTCACGCAGCATTGCCGCGATGTTTTCATCTTCAACGCCATCAATGTAGTCTAGGAACTCTTCCAAAATTACACGCTCGATGTAAGCGTTGCCGAGGTCCAGCATGTCACCTTGCACGCGCGTCATGGCTTCAAAAGCCGGCAGCTTGCGTTCTTTGATTTCACGGCGGAAACGTTTGGCTGTTTCAACCAGCGTCACTTCTTCGCGGAAAGACAACGCATTCATATGGAAGTCGCTGTCGCGCAAATGCGCTTCGCTGCGCATACGGGTAACGACTGGGTTTTTCTCAGTCAATTCTCGCCCTGCTTGACGGGTAAGCATGCGCATTACGGCGTGCAAACGGTTGTCATTGAATTGGCTGCCATATTCACTCAGCAAGCCTTTGGCAACCAACTGCATGAGCACTGTATTGTCACCTTCAAAGGTGGCATAGACATCGCTGTCGCCTTTCAAGTCCGCAAAACGATTGACAGCAAGGAACCCTTGGCCCCCGCAGGTCTCACGCGCAGTTTGGATAGCATCTGTGTTGTACCAAGTGGTGTAGGCCTTGATTGCTGCTGCTAACGTTTCAATTTCACGTGTGCTTTCGCCAGCGTTTGCGTTGAGCGACTTTTCTGTCATTTGTTTTAGCGCAAAGTCAATGGCATAGGCTTTGGCGATGCGTGGCATCAGGCGGGTTTGATGCGTGCCATATTCCATGAGCAAGGCTTCGGCTTTGTCGTCTGGGCCGAATTGACGGCGGCGGTTGGCATAGCGTGTGGCAACGGTGAGCGCAGTTTTGCTAGCGCCAAGGGCTGAAATTGCAACCCCGAAGCGACCTTTGACTAGCGCACCAATCATGGTGAAGAAGCGTTTGCTTTCGCTGGTGATGTCAGTGACATACTCGCCGTCAGCAGAGACATGCGCGTAGCGATCCAGCATGTTTTCACGCGGGATGCGCACGTTGTCGAACCACAAGCGGCCATTATCGACACCGTTGAGGCCCATCTTCATGCCATTGTCTTCAATGCGTACACCCGGCATTGGATGCATCTTTTCATCGCGAATTGGCACTATGAAGCAGTTCACACCATGCGATTCGCCGTTGACAATGGCCTGTGCAAAGACAACGGACATCGTCGCGTGCTGCGCTGCAGCCCCAATATATTCTTTGCGAGCCGATTCTATTGGCGTATGAATGACGAACTCTTGGGTGGCAGGATCATACGTAGCAGTCGTTTGCAGGTCACGCACGTTAGAGCCATGGCCAAGTTCTGTCATAGCAAAACAGGCACAGTAATCTAGATTCACCATGCCGGGCAGGTAAGCCTTGTGGTGCTTCTCTGTGCCAAGCAAGTACACCGCACCACCAAACAGACCAAAGTGCACACCTTGCTTGATTACCAAGCTCATGTCGTAGTGGCTAAGGATTTCCATTAAGGCTAGTGGGCCTTTGGCTGCGCCGCGCCCGCCAAACTCTGCTGGAATATCCATTGCGCCGAGGTTGTGTTCTGCTAATACCTTGGTGCGTTCGTAAGTGATGTCACGAAAGTCAGCGTGACTAATATATTCGTCTTTTTGGAAAATTGGGTCTGACACAAGCAAGTCGCGAATTTCTTGCTTGAGGTCTGCCAAGTCGCCATCAAGGTGCTGTTGCATCTGTGCGACATCGAAGCGCGGGGCTTCGCGTTTGACAATTTCAGGATGCGGAGACGTTGCTTCAGCAATTACTGAATCCAAGGCGGCATCAATAGATGCATTGTCGTCGCTGGTTGTAACGGAAATGTGTGGAGTTGCCATATCAAATCTACCGTTTAAGTGAAGCGTTAGTAGCCGTCTAAATCGTGCAATTGCTAACGCGTATGAATGTATATAACGTCTGACGGTCTCTGGTGACCGTTAGTCACTGACCGTCGGTCATTGCAATTAAAATGTATCATATATTTGAAATCTACGGGGTGATTTCTCATCAAATATAGAGGAAATGCGGTAGCATTACTCGCAACCACGGAGGAAAAACTCAATGATTATTATTGCTGGAACATTTAGGTTGAACCCAGACCGACGGGAAGATGCACTGGCAGCGATGCGAGAGGTCGCTGCGGCAACCAACGCAAATGACAAAGGCTGCATTCAATATCAGTTTGCAGTGGATGTTGCCGATCCAAACTTAGTGGTGCTCTATGAACGCTGGGATACGGCAGAAAATTTAGCAGCACACGGCAAAGCTGCCCATATGGCGCCGTTCCGCGCTGCATTGAAAGGCTGCTTAGCAGGCCGCGAATTGTTCATCTACAAAGATGTTGTAGAAGAGACGTTATAGTGAAAAAAGAAGCGCTTAGGATGTTCAAATGCCTAAGCGTTTTTTATTTCTAGGTACTCTATAGTTTCACAGAGTCACGTTGTCTTATTCGATAAGACTCGGAATAAGACAACGATGCAGCATTTTCTGTTTTTCAATGCCAAGCTAACAACTACAAATGTGCGGTCACCGATCGATTACGATAACGAATACGACTACGATTACGAGCAAACTCGCAGCTTATTAAGAGTGTAAGGACCCTAGTTTTATTTAACTCCCCCGCCGTCCAGTGACAGTGAATAGCCATTCATTGTCTTCTACAAATTCAAATGAGAACTTGCGCTGGGGACGAATGTCTTTCAGCCCCAGCGCTTCAAAGATAGACTGAGCTTGCTGGGGTGTATACCAACGGGCACCGGGCGAGCGCGTATGGTCTTCGGTGTGGATAATGTCGCCAGCTTCTAAAATTTCGTAGCGATCTTCGGTGTGCTCTAGCTGATTGATATTGTCAAACGTAGAGCGTGACCAGCGGCGCACTAAGGTGCCATCCGGCTGGAGTGCTTCGGCGATGAGATCCCATTCGGTGTTGTAGATCAGATTATTGGGCTCATCGGCGCTGTTATTCATAAATGAAATTGCGAGTGTGCCGCCGGGACGCAAATGCCGATAAAAGCTGCGCATGGCTTCAATGGCATCGTCATTGTTGGTCAGCAGCTGAAAATTCTGCGAAGGCACAATGATGGTCTCATACTGGCGCGGCAACTCTAAGTGCTGAAAGTCTTGCAGGTAGAGCGTTGGTTCAAGCCCCAGCGCGTGCGCTTTCTTCTCACAAACGGCCAGCATCTCTGGTGAGCAGTCTACGCCGTCTACATCGAGGCCAAACTCCAAATAATCTAGTAGTAAACGTCCTGTGCCAGACCCAACAATAAGCGCGGGCTGACCACACATTCGAATAAGGTCGCGGAAATAGGCGCGGTCGGGCCAGTTGGAGGTGTCACCACGGAGTAAGTCCCACGTGGCGGCCATCAGACCATAGTATTCGTAGTCAAGAGTTTGCTGAGTTGCGAGCGGCTTGAACATAAGTCCATCGTACCTTACGGCGCGCTAAGGCGTGTGTAAGGATTCAATATGAAAGGAATAAGGTTAGATGAGTTCTGCAATGGGCTGCAGAATGGGCGTTTCAACGACAGGGAAAATAATGCGGAATGCCGTGCCGCGCCCTTGGCGACTCACGACTTGAATGCCGCCAGCGTGCGCACGAATAATCCCAAATACAGTGGCAAGGCCTAGACCAGTGCCCGTTTCTTTTGTCGTAAAGAATGGATCGAAAATTGAATGTAACGTGGCGGTATCCATACCGCTGCCGCTGTCGGCAACTTCTAAAAGTAAGTAGCGCCCGCCCTGTAGTTCGTCGTTGCCAATTTGCCACTTACGGGCCTGCAATGTTTCCAACTCAATTTCGTCGGTTGAAATAAGGATATTACCAGCGCGCGGCCCAATGGCTTCAGCGGCGTTGATGATTAAGTTGAGGATCACCTGCTGCATTTGATTCTTGTCACCTAATACAGCCGGGGCTTCATTACAAAGCTTTCGATGCACTTCTACGTTGCTTGGTACGCTAACGGAGAGTAGGTCGTCAATGTCTGTGATGAGTGCGTTGATGTCCAGTTCATCAATTTCTGGCGTGTCTTGACTGGCATAAGCTAGTAGCTGTGCCGTCAGATCTGTGGCGGTATCCACTGCATTTTGGGCTTTTTCAAGCTGGCTATGCGCTTTGTGATCTGCGTCAATTGCGCGCATTGCGATGCTGGTGTGGGCTTTGACGGTGGTAAGTACATTGCGGAAATCGTGTGCAATCCCGCCAGCCATCAGCCCCAACGATTCCATCTTTTGCGCTTGGATCAAGGCTTGTTTAGAGCGTGTGCGTTCATCGACATCAAGCAAGACCAGCAAGGCCGCTGGCTTTTCGCCACTGTCGACCAAGCTCCCGCTAATTTGGCCCCAAAAGGTGCGGTCTTCAAACGGACCACAAAATAACATTTCAGAGCCAGCAAAGTGTTGTTCTGCTAACAGCGTATGCTGCAACTGGGGATATTCACAGGCATGTTTCAAGAGGTCGCGTAAGGTTGCGTCTTGCAAGTGGTCTGCGGTGCTGCCAAACATGGAGGCCGCCGCTTTGTTACTCCATTGTACGGTGCCCACGCCATCTAAGGCGACCATCATTACGGCCCCAGGAACGGAGCGCATGATTTTTTCCAGGTGCTCTTGTTTTTCAGCGACGGTGGTGCTTAGTCGCTGCGCGTCTTCAAGGGCAGTACTCATACGGTTGAAGATGTACTGCATCCCTGTGACCATGATGCCGCACAGGGCAATTAGTTCAACGCCGCGGATGATCCAAGATTCGATGCGAAAGGAGGTGTTGACGCGTTCTGGAGGGAGAAAGCCAGGGTTATTGAGGATGATATAACCAGCAATGCCCATCAGTAGAATGCCGACCGCTAGACTACCCAGTGCTGCGCGGTTGCTAAGGGTGGCAATGCCAAGAAAGACCAAAAGTGGCAAGTAGATCGTGCCGCTCCCCGACAACCCAAAGAGTAGAAATTCATAGCTGCACACCATCAACGGGAGGCCAGTGAGCAAAATCCCTTTGGCTTTGGGGGAAACCTTAGGTCGATCAATGGCCAGCATTAGCACTGCAGCATAGATCACTACATACGTTGGAATGATATAGGTGATTTCACGCTGCACCGCCATGTAGCTGGCGTACAGTAACACGGGTAAGAAAATTACAGCGCAGTAGCGAATAATTTTTTGCGTATACGCGTGCCGGATTTCATTTAGCGTCTCAAACTGATCTGCGTTTTGCATAGTCTGCCCCAATTCATCAAATACATTGCTCCCTACAAACCATCATATTCAGAATCGGTGGTACTGCCCTTTAGGTATATAAAGGTTTTATTAAGTTTGTATAGAGTTTAAGAATCAGGTTTGAATCAACGCTCATGTTGGTGGAAGCCGGGCGCAAATGACGCCAGCATTTGCACTCTCAACGGCTGTTTTCTAAAACTCCCGCCAAACCTGCCAATAAACAGGTTGGTCTAGGTGTGCGACATGCCGAAACGACTGATTTGGGCGTGGTAATATCGAAAAAAACGCATTCCATGAAGAGTGAAAAGCGCTTTGAGCTGTATCGGTAAGCTGCTTTTCGCTCTTTGTTTGTCTATGGGCGCTTTCTAGCGGAAGCGCAGTGGCCGTGCAAATACCAGATGGGAAACCATTTACGATGTCGCAGATTTACTTTGTAACACGTCGGTAGCTTGTGCAGTGACAAAAAAGATTCAGGAAAATAACTATGTCAGTTACTACTTCGCCAAATCCAGCCTTGCCAAAGCAGCTGGAACGGCTACACGATATTGCCTACAACATGTGGTGGGCTTGGAATAACGATGCCACTTGGCTGTTCCGCCGGCTTGACCCTGCACTGTGGGAGTCGGTCAATCACAACCCAGTCAAGATGCTCAACAGCGTCCCGCGCAGCACGCTCAACGGCTTTCTGCGCGACGAACGCTACATGGCGATTTACGAACAGGTCGTCGCGCGCTTCGATGCGTACATGACCTCACACGGCACGACTTGGTTCCACGAAAACCACCCTGCGCATGTTGATAACGTCATCGCTTACTTCTCACCAGAATTTGGTCTGCACGAAAGCCTCCCCATTTACGCGGGCGGCCTTGGCATTCTGTCTGGCGATCACATCAAAGAAGCGTCTGACCTTGGACTGCCGTTTGTGGGTGTCAGCTTTGTCTACCAACAAGGCTACTTCCGCCAACGCATTACCCAAGACGGCTGGCAAATGGAATACTGGGATAACCTTGACTACAGCCTGCAGCCCATGCGCCCAGCACTTGATGCTGACGGTGCGCCGGTCAGCGTAGAAGTTGAACTTCCGGGGCGTAACGTGGTCGTCAAAGTTTGGCGCTTAGATGTCGGGCGCGTCCCGCTCTATATGCTGGACACCAACGTGCCACAAAACGCGCCGCAAGACCGCGAACTGACCTTCCAGCTGTATGCCGCCAATTCTGATGTGCGGATTGCGCAGGAAATTGTGTTGGGCATTGGCGGCGTGCGAGCGCTGCGCAAGTTGGGCATCACGCCAGACGTGTGGCACATGAACGAAGGCCACTCTAGCTTTATGATCCTCGAACGCATTGCGGAATATATGGATCAAGGCCAAGACTTTGCCAAGGCTAGCGAACTGGTCAAAGCTGAAACCGTCTTTACCACCCACACGCCAGTGCCAGCCGGAAATGAAAAATTCCCAGAGTGGGTCATCGATAAATATTTCCCTCACTACTGGCAACGCATGGGCTTAGACCGCGAACAATTCATTGACTTAGCCCGTGAAGAAGAATCTTGGGGTCAGGTGTTCTCCATGAGCATGTTTGCGCTGCGCTTCTCGACCATTCGCAATGGCGTGAGCCAACTACACGGCGAAGTCAGCCGCGACATGTGGAAGCACATGTGGCCGGAACGCGTGGTGCATGACGTGCCAATTATGGGCATTACCAACGGCATTCACACCCACACGTACTTAGCCCGCCGCTACAAAGTATTGTTCGATAAATACTTACGCAACGACTGGCACTTACACCTGTACGACCGCGACACGTGGGCGCCAATCGCCGATATTCCAAACGAAGAAATTTGGAGCATCCACCGCCATCAAAAGCGCAAGCTGCAAGCCTTTATGCGTGACCGCGCGCGCCAACGCTGGGCCGTGCCACCGCATGTACATCCGGTGCAGTCGATTGTGGGTGGCGCGTTGCTGGACCACAACACCTTGACCATTGGCTTTGCGCGCCGCTTTGCAACCTACAAGCGCGCTGACCTTGTCCTGCGCGACGTCGATCGGCTGATGAAGATGGTGACCAACCAAAACCGTCCCGTGCAAATCATTTGGGCTGGGAAAGCGCATCCGGCTGATGTACCTGGGAAAGAGTTGATCCAGCGCATTTACAACATGGTCAAGCAAGCCGAATGGGGTGGCCGCTTGGTGTTCTTGGAAGACTACGACCAAAGTATTGCGCGCTATTTGGTGCAAGGCTGTGATGTCTGGCTGAACACGCCGCGCCGACCGCACGAAGCCAGCGGCACTAGCGGCATGAAGGCCGCGCTGAACGGCTGTCTGAACCTCAGCATCCTCGATGGCTGGTGGCCGGAAGGCTACAACGGCAAAAACGGCTGGGCGATTGG
>JAHDBS010000204.1:0-2931 GCA_020630225.1 Anaerolineales bacterium
ACGGTTTCGCAGAATTTGAATAACCAGCCATATTTTTCGCGGAGTTCAGCATCGTAGGCCGCGAAGCTGGCTTTAGAGAAGTCATTGTCACTAAGCGCTCGCAGCAAATGCTGCGTCGCAATCTCGGCGGATTCCATTGCGTAGTCAATCCCTTCGCCGGTGAGCGGGTTGACCAAGCCAATCGCTTCGCCAATGAGCAAGAGACGGTCACTGTGGGTCTTGGAGCGCAGAAAATCGCTGCGAATGGGAAAGCCGCGGACGGGGCCCACCGGCTCTGCATCGGCCAGCATTTCAGCGACAGCCGGATTGGCAACAAACTGATCAAACGCTTGGCGCGAGCTCATGGGGAGCGGCGAGCCATCGGCTTTGGGGAACATGCCCACGCCCACATTGGCCATGCCGTCTTCCGCGAGAGGGAACACCCAACCATAGCCGGGGAGCGGGACACCATCAAAGCGGAATTCATAGTTGCCAGACAAACCGCTGACATTGCGATAGTACCGGCGGGCGGCTAAAACGATATGTTTATCCGCTGGCCCAAATCCGAGCGTTTTGAGCAGCTTCATATTGGCCCCAACCGCAATCACAACTGCCTTGGCTGTTAGTTCAACTGGCTCACCATGGTGCTTGCCAACCACGGTAGCGGTGTCAGCAGCAATGGTGACATCGGTGACATTGAACTGATCTAAAAACGGCACACCATCGGCAATTGCATGTTGCAAAAGCGCATCATCCAAGGTGAAGCGCGGGATGGTGTAAAGATACGGCGGCGTTTTGCGGGGGGCAGGCATGGGAACATCCAAAATCCCCTTGCTATTTGGCGCGACCACGCGGGCATTTTCAATCCGCTTGCCGGTTTCGCTAAAGGTGTCTATAACGCCGAGCTTTTCTAGCATGCCAACCGCGCGCGGTGTGAGGCCATCGCCACAGGTCTTGTCACGCGGGAAGCTTGCACGGTCAACAAGCGTGACTTTGACACCTTGTTGGGTGAGTAAACGCGCAGCGGTAGAGCCGGCCGGGCCAGCGCCAATGATGATGATGTCAGTTTGAGTCATAGCCCATAAATTATAGGGTTGTCAGCTTAGTTTTGATCACAGATCTTGGCACAGTCTCTGAAATTTCAGACATTTTCGCAACAAGACCTTATCTCTATCGCGTACAATTGACCTAGATTACAAACTTCTTTTCTCTCACTAACGCATGTCATCTATGTCTGACATCCACATTCGTCACTCTGAACCAGACGATGCAATTGCCATCGCTGATATTTTCGCGCAACCAAAGGTGATCAGCGGCACGCTCCAGCAGCCATACCCTAGCGTTGAGTTTGGCAAAAAACGGCTGACGCTGAGACCCGGCATTACACAGCTAGTCGCTGAAATTAAAGGACGCGTTGTCGGCGTTCTCACTTTCGGCGTTGGGCAAAACCCACGGCGTAAACACGCTGGTGAAATTGGTATGGCCGTCCATGATGATTTTCACGGTCAGGGCGTTGGGTCTGCACTGATGACAGCCATCGTTGATATGGCTGAGAACTGGCTCAACGTCTCTCGGATTGAGCTCTCCGTATTTACTGATAACGCCGCTGGCATTGCCTTATATGAAAAATTTGGCTTTGAAACTGAAGGCACGCTGCGGAATTATGCCTTTCGCAATGGGACTTACGCCGACGTCTATGCGATGGCGCGGCTGAGAACAAAATAGCGTATGACAACGTCCCAGAATTCATCTGCTTTGCCCCTCAATCGGCGTGAATTCTGGTTTTATGTGTTTTTTGCGAGCTTGCTCGCATTAATTACAACCTTCATTGCTGGCTTTAGCTGGTATCTCACCCCTCAAGAAAACTGGATTTATTACGGCCATTTAGATGATATTGGCTATGAACAACCGAATCTGATCCAAGGGATTTATTTTTTACGGACTGACGATCCAAAGCTTCCAATTGTTGCTTGGCGTCCTTTTTCTCCGCTTAATTCATGTTCTACAGTCCAGTGGGTTGATGCAAACTCCCGATTTGAAGATTATTGCCTTGGCGGAATAGCTAATGCTTGGACATTGCATGGGGAACGTATTCATAGCACTAGGCTGCAAAGTAATGCACTTTGTACAAGCTATGACATTTTTGTTGATAAAGATCAAAACATCTATTTACGCTCTGCGCGATTCGGTGAAAGGTACGGGATTCAGCATTCACCAATAGCAAAATTCCAATCGGATCGTGATCGCAATTGGAAAACAGATCCACCGATCAATCACTGGGAGTGCTGGTATCCAGTCGACTGATAACTAAATATGACCACATCTGCTCCGCCATTACCTCTCAACCGTCGTGAAGTTGCATACTACGCCTTCTTTGCAAGCTTATTAATCGCAATGCTGACATTTCTGGCGTTGATGTATCGGTATGTGACGCCGCGTGATATGCCGTTTGATCCGCTTTATGTTGGGTATATAGATGAATTTTCATTTGGGTCGCCAACAATGGTTTCTGATTTGCATAAGTATGAGATTTACTTTGTCAGAACCGTTGATGAAGAGAATCTAGTAAGGGCATGGACACCTTTTATTCGGAATGATTGTTGTATGCACTTTGAATGGGTTCCTCGTTTAGAAGCGTTTGGAACGAATAGCGGTGCATTTTGGACTTTGACAGGTAAATATAATGCCGAAATAAGTTCACAGAGTTACCTAGTGGCTGGTTGCAAAGCCTACGGTGTCATCGTAAATGATTCTGGGGATGTCTATATAAACCAGAATCAATTCGCCTCTAATGCGGTTGATTACGACTTTAGGTACTACAAAAAAGACTTGCGGCATCGTTCAAGAGAAGAGCATGTAAATAAACGCTGGGATTGCTGGAGTTCAACAGAATAAGCGGGAAGCACATTTATGACCACATCTGCTCAACCATTGCCTCTCAACCGTCGTGAA
>JAHDBS010000204.1:3031-5154 GCA_020630225.1 Anaerolineales bacterium
ATGAAAACTATTCCAAAAGTCTCTGGTGGCAACCTTTTCATGGGCCACATGACTGAGTTTGCTGAGAATAGCCTCACGGCTCTCGACCGCTGGACTGCAGAGGGCGGCGATGTTTGTGAGGTGCGCTTTGGCCCGGTCAATCAGTACGTGGTGACCGATGCTGAGATTGCGCAGCATGTGTTGGTGAAGAACAACAAGAACTACCAGCGCGAGAAGTTCACTAACTTGCAGATTCGCAAAGCACTGCCTAAAGATGCGCAAGATCACCTATTCTCTTCGGATGGCGCGGCGTGGCTACGCCGGCGACGGCTGATGCAACCGGCTTTTCATCGTAAGGTGATTGCAAGCTTTGGCGAGGTTATCAATGAAGAAGCGTCGAAGTTATTTCAACAGTGGGATGCGGCTGCGGCGAACAATACTCGCGTTGAGCTTGAACATGATTTAGGGGACACCACGCTAGAGATCACCATGCGAACAATGTTCTCCACTGCTGCCGCAGACAAAGTTGCTGCGCTCAAAGTTGCGACGAACTATGCCTCGCGTGAGGTTGGCGAACGTTTGAATAATCCGTTCGTGGGACAAACGACTTTTCTGCCTACCGCGCGGAACCGCCGTTTCAATCGCGAGGTGAATACTATTCGGGAAGCCATCTTGGAGATCATTGCGGATCGCGCTCAATCCGATGCCAACACGAATGACTTGCTAGACATGTTGCTGATGGCAAAAGAAGACGATGTCGAGCAGTTCACACAGGCTGAAATTGTGGCGGAAATGACCGGGATGGTTTTTGCTGGGCACGACACCACAACCGCCGCGCTGATGTGGGCGTTGTATGTGCTGGCAGAAAATCCGGAATGGCTGACAAAAGTTCAAGCTGAAGTGGATACCGTTCTCAACGGCGCTGAACCACGCATCGATCAAGTTGGCGAATTGCCTTTGGTGACGCGCGTTATCAAAGAGACGTTACGGTTATATCCGCCAGCGTGGGTCATGACGCGTCAAGCCATCGGGCCAGATCAGCTCGGTGACTATGAAATGGCTAAACCCAAAATCGTCTTGCTCAATGTCCAAGGGTTACATAAGAAAGCGGACTATTGGGAAGCGCCTGAAACGTTCAATCCAGACCGTTTTATTGACGAGAAAAGCATTCCAAAAGGGGCTTACATTCCCTTTGGCAATGGCCCGCGGAAATGCATCGGCGAGCAGCTAGCGATGACCGAGCTACAGCTGCTGCTTGCACGCATTGTGCAGCGCTATGACTTCAAGGTCACGAATGATGTTGAAACAAATCCGCTGTTTGTGCTGCGCGCGAAAGATGGGATTTTGGTGGAGTTACGAATGCGTAATTCGTAACTGCTCAAGTACTATTCGACTTTATTATTCTGTATTGCTCTTCAAACGGCAGACATTACGCATTACACCTTACGTATTCGCTCTATGAAAATCCACCCTATCCAAACCGGTACTGTCCGTGTCAAAGTCAACCAGCAGCGCGGCAAAGGCAAAGGCCTCATGCGCTTGCTCAATGTGTTGTTTGGCGAGGAATGGAGCGCCCCACTGCCAATTTATGCGTGGTTAATTGAACACCCTGAAAAGCTAATTTTGGTGGATACGGGGGAAACGCATCGCGTGCATCGGCCGGGATATTTTGCGGACTGGCATCCGTACTTTCGCCGCGCGGTCGAGTTTGATGTCAAAGAAGAGGACGAAATTGATCAGCAGCTTGCCAAGCTTGGCTTTGCTGCAAAAGATGTAGATATTGTCGTGCTGACCCATCTTCATACGGATCATGCTGGTGGATTGCATCACTTTCCACAAGCAGCCGTGTATGTCACTGAAGCCGAATACAATCAGGCCAAAGGCTTCAAAGGCATTATCAATGGCTATCCGTCTGATCGTTGGCCAGAATGGTTTGCACCCACCTTTATTCGCGCAATTCAACCGCACCAATCGCCATTTGCGACAGTTGAATATCTCACCAAAGCCACTGATGTGATGATCGTACCAACGCCGGGCCATACTCCGCATCATGTTTCTGTGCTGGCTGTCACCGATGACATCAGCTATTTCATCGCTGGTGACACGTCATACACCCAGGCGCTCTTCGAAGAAGGTGTTCACGA
>JAHDBS010000204.1:5254-7991 GCA_020630225.1 Anaerolineales bacterium
AATTATGAATCCCTCCGACTACACCCACGCCAACCGTCTTGGTTGGAACGAAGTTGCGCCCCGTCATGCGGCGGCAAATCAAGAAAAAATCAAAGCTGTGTTTGCTGAGCCAGATGGGTTACGACTAAACGCGACGGAGAAAGCCATTCTGGAACGCATTGATGTCCGTGGTAAAGCGGTCGCGCAGTTGTGCTGTAACAATGGTCAAGAGACCATCAGCGTCAAACGGCTTGGGGCAGCGCGGGCTGTCGGCTTTGATATCGCAGACCAATTTATTGCGCAAGCCAAGGAGCTGGAAGCTGTTGCGCAGTCTGGCACTGAATTCGTGTGTAGCAATATTTATGATATTCCTGAAGACTTCAACAATAGCTTTGATGTGATCTACATCACGATTGGTGTATTGAGCTGGATGCCAGATTTAGGCGGTTTCTTTGATGTTGCCCGGCGCCTTATGAAGCCCGATGCACAGATTTTTATCTATGAAATGCATCCCATTTTGAACGTCTTTGATGAAAACCCTGAAAAACCGTATCCATCAACATATGGCTCTTATTTTTCGACTGACCCTGTCAAAGAAGAAGGCGGGCTTGATTACTACGAATATAACGAATATGAAGCCAAGCCAGTGTATTGGTTCCCTTACACGCTAGGCATGTTGCTCACGACCCTCATTGAGCGCGGAATTCAAATCGCAGAATTCAAAGAATACCCAAAAGATATTTCGAATATCTTCCCCCATTTTGAAACGAAAGCCCACAATTTGCCGCTGAGCTATACCTTAATTGGGCGATTAATGGCCTAAAAATCTTAAAGATGAGCTGTTTCTTATCTCTTTAAGTCCTCAGTAATCCAGCTTACCTTATAAGAAGCGTGGCATTATGTGAGCAAATTATCAATATGAATGCGAGATAAATAACCTCTAAGCCGTCCTTAAAATGCGGCGGCGGTGTTCCAATGCCCTTCGTAGACTTAGCCAGTGTGTTGCAAATCCTGTTGTGATGGCAGCACACAACTAAGTACAAATACCTAGGAGCATAATTGATGAACACGAAACGATACATGACAGTTCTAATGGCACTATTCGTCGCCATCTTTGCTGCTGCTTGTGGTGGCGCTGCTGAAACAGTTGCCGAACCTGAAGCTGCTGCTGAAGAGTCTGAAGCTATGGAAGAAACCATGGACGAAGGCGAAATGGAAGAAGAAGCCATGGAAGACGACGCGATGGACGAGGACGCCATGGAAGAACATGGTGATGACGAAGCCCATAGCGACGATGCAATGGAAGAAGAGGCCATGGAAGACATGGGCACCATTGTTGACATCGCCGTTGCGGATGAAAACTTCTCAACCTTGGTCGGCGCACTCGTTGCAACTGGCTTGGATCAAGTCGTCGCTGGTGAAGGCCCATTCACTGTCTTAGCCCCAACCAATGCCGCCTTTGAAGCATTGCCAGAAGGCCTGCTAGAAAGCTTGACTGAAGAACAACTTAGCGCAGTGTTGACGTACCACGTCATCGCAGGCAGCGTGCCAGCCGAAACTGTTGTGGGCTTGGAAAGCGCTAGCACCGTGCAAGGTGAAGACATCACTATTGCAGTGGATGGCGACACCGTCATGATCAATGATGCAGCCGTTACCGCAACCGACATTAAGGGCAGCAACGGGATTATTCACGTGATTGACACTGTGCTTATTCCACCATCATTCCAAGATGCCGCAATGGAAGAAGAGGCTATGGAAGACATGGGCACCATTGTTGACATTGCCGTTGCAGATGAAAACTTCTCAACCTTAGTCGGCGCACTCGTCGCCACCGGCTTGGATCAAGTCGTCGCTGGTGAAGGCCCATTCACTGTCTTAGCCCCAACCAATGCCGCCTTTGAAGCATTGCCAGAAGGCCTGCTAGAAAGCTTGACTGAAGAACAACTTAGCGCAGTGTTGACGTACCACGTCATCGCAGGCAGCGTGCCAGCCGAAACTGTTGTGGGCTTGGAAAGCGCTAGCACCGTGCAAGGTGAAGACATCACCATTGCAGTCGATGGTGACACCGTCATGATCAATAACGCAACCGTTACCGCGACCGACATCATGGGCAGCAACGGGATCATTCACGTGATCGACAGCGTGCTTATTCCACCATCATTCCAAGATGCCGCTGCGGAAGATTCAGCAATGGCAGATGACGCTATGGCTGACATGGGCACGATTGTTGACATCGCCGCCGCTGACGAAAACTTCTCAACCTTGGTCGGCGCATTGGTCGCCACAGGCTTGGATCAGGTCGTTGCTGGTGAAGGTCCATTCACTGTCTTGGCCCCAACCAATGCCGCCTTTGAAGCACTGCCAGAAGGGTTGCTAGAAAGCCTCACTGAAGAACAATTGACTGCAGTGTTGACGTACCACGTCATTGCAGGCAGCGCCCCAGCGGAAACAGTTGTCGGCTTAGAAAGCGCGACCACTGTTCAGGGCGAAGACATTGCTATTACCGTTGACGGTGACCATGTGATGATCAATACCGCTAATGTAACGGCAACTGACATCAAGGGCAGCAACGGGATCATCCACGTGATTGACGCCGTGCTTATTCCACCGTCACTACAGCCGTAACTTGTTGAAACGACTTTCTTCTCCTCCAACATAAGTTTCAACACAAGCTCATGCATCTGCATGGGCTTGTACGGTTTAATCTGCTCCTTGACGATAAACTGCTAGCTGATGGTGGTCATACAATGTCTAACAA
>JAHDBS010000205.1 GCA_020630225.1 Anaerolineales bacterium
AACCCAACATTACAGCATTTTCTGTCTTGAAATTCCAAGCGAACAGGCCCAATTGTGCTGTCACTGATCGATTACGAATACGATTACGACAACGAATACGAGTAAATTCGCAGTTTGATTAAAAGTGTAGGGTAGCTAGTTTTCAAGTCGAAATTTACGAGTGCGTTACGGTAATGATCTCAAGTAAGAGACAACGTCATAAATCTCTTGGTCTGTGAGCTGATTGAACCCCGGCATGCTGATACCCGAGATATTGTCTGGATCTGTTCCTGCGCGCCCATTTCGAATCACGTCAAACAGATGCTCGTCACTGCTGCTTGCCACCCATTCGCTGTCTGTTAGGCCATAGTCTAACCCTGGGATTTGACCACCTTGGTCACCATGACAAGCGATACATTGGTTATAGACTTCTTCGCCGCGCGTTGGGTCGCCAACTGCTGCACTTGCTTCAACTGGTGGAGTGGGGCGTAATGGTAATGAGCGTAAGCGCTCGCCACTCAGGGCAAAGTAAGCGTTGGCAATTGCTGCTGCAATTGGCCCAATCGGCGGCTCGCCCATGCCTTTCGGGTCTCCACCACTTTCCATCAGAACCACTTCAATTTCAGGGGCTTCCTTCATTGTGATCAGTGGATAGTTGTTGAAGTTGTCGGCGGTGAAGGCGCCGTCTTTGACAATCAATTCTTCGTTGAAGACAGAGCTCATCCCCATGATGATGGAGCCTTGGGTTTGGGCTAAGGTGCCATCAGGATTGATGATCATGCCCGGATCAACGGCAGCGGTAACTTTGTGCACCCGAATGCGACCATTTTCCATTGAGACTTCTGCTACCTGCGCACAAGGGGTTCCAACATCAATGGATAGCGCTATCCCGTGGGCATGGCCCTCAGGCAGGGGCTGACCCCAGTTAGCAGCGTCTGCGGCGGCTTGTAGAACATCGCGCATATTTTTTGTGCGTGGTGTTTCCCCAAGCTGCTTGAGACGGAACTCTAGTGGATCCATGCCTGCTTCGTGGGCGGCTTCATCCATAAAGGACTCAACTGCGAAGGTATTACACATTAGCCCTAGCCCACGCCACCAGCCGGTTTTAAGCGGCATTTCCGTGCGCCAAGCAACTGTTTCGCGGTTTGGAATGTCATATTGAATAATACTGCCGCGCCAAGCTCCAAAGTCTGCACCTAAAACGCTGGCTGCAACAGCGGGGAAGAACGGGAACGCCACGTCGCCGCTAGCTTGCTCATGTGAGATTGATTCAATAAGGCCATCTGTCCCTAGCTTGGCTGTGAGGGTGCTATGTGTCAGTGGTCTGACATAGCCATTATGGAACTCTTCAGCCCGTGACCAACCGACGTGAACTGGCCGCCCAGTATGGGCAGATAGTCGGGCGGCATCGACAGCGGAGCCATTGTTGAGCTTGCGGCCAAATCCACCGCCTAAGTAGAGCGGTGTGACATCAATAATGTCTTCTTCAATGCCAAGTGCTTCGGCAACATCACCGCGCACCATAGATTGATTTTGAGTTGAAGCTTGTATCGTGACGCGTTCCGGTGTCACGTCTACTAAAGCTGCTTGCGGTTCCAAGTGTGCGTGGGCCGCCATTGGTGACCGATAGCTCGCGCGAATTAGGCGTCCGCTACTCAGATCGCGCGCGCCATTCCCTTCGCGCTGAATGACCGTATCATTGCCTTGTCCAACGCTGACCAAGGCTTCTAAGTCAGCCTGTTGCCATACCTTTTCAACATTCCATTCTGCATTAATGGCATCACGGGCTTTTTGAGCGGCATAGCGCGACTCGGCTACAACCGCCACAAAGTCACCGTCTTCAACAATATCAACGACTCCATCTACTTGTGCGGCAGCTGAAGTATCAACGGATGCGAGCGTGGCGCCAATTTGGCGCGGGCGCACAACTGCTCCGTAAAGCATGCCGTCTACCCTGGCGTCTAAGCCGTAAACGGCGCGACCGGTCAATTTGTCTTCGAAGTCAATACGTTCAATGGACTTGCCAATGTATTTGAATTCAGAGATTGGCTTCAAGACGGGTGTTTCTTCAAGCTCAGCCCATTCTGTGACGCCTGCTACGATTTCACCATAGGTCAATGACTTGCCGTTGGCGGTTGCTACGCCTTCATCAATAGAGACGTCTGCAGCAGCAACGCCCAATTTTTCAGCAGCTTTGATGCGCAGCATTTCTCGCATGGATGCCCCAGCCTCACGCAAGGTTGGGTACATAGTCGGGACAGATGAACTGCCGCCGGTTCCAAAGCTGTCGAGTGGACCACGCATGGTGCTGGCTTGCACAACCTTTAGCTGATCCCAAGCTGCGCCGAGTTCTTCGGCTGCAATCTGCTTGAGTGAGGTGTGAATGCCTTGCCCCATTTCCGCTTTGGTCAAGTGAATATTAATTGTGTTGTCTGGCAAAATTTCAAACCAGAGTGGGGGATCGGCAGAGACGCCACCTGGTGCGCTACCGCTGTCTAGTAAGCCAGCAATTTCTCGTCGCGCGACAGGAATGCCAAAGTAGAGCCCACCAGCTGCCACCACACCCGTTGCCCCAACGCCAATTAGAAATTGGCGGCGCGTTGGTCGCCAGAAACGTCGTTTCTTTTTCGGAGTTGCGTCAGTCATTAGGCGTCCTCCTGCATCATTTCTGCGGCAGCAGCAACGGCGGCTTTAATGCGTACATAACAACCACAGCGGCAGTAGTTTTGACCCATTGCGCTAACAATTTCTGCTTCGTTGGGAGACGCATTTTCAGCTAAGAAAGCAGCAGCAGTCATCATTTGGCCTGTCATACACCAGCTGCACTGCGGAACTTGGTGTTCAAGGAATGCAGTTTGGACAGGATGCAGGTCTGCACCATCAGGTAGTCCTTCGATAGTAGTGACTGCTTTGTCAGCAACGGTTTCGAGTGGCGTAATGCAGCTGCGGGTTGCTTGGCCATCTACGTGGACAGTGCAGGCGCCACAATAGCCGCCGCCGCAGCCAAACTTGGTGCCAGTCAGTCCAATATGATCACGAATAGCCCAAACGAGTGGGGTCTCTGGATCAATATCGAGATTGATGGACTCGCCATTGAGAATGATTTTCATAAGTTCTTTGCGTTGAATAATTGTGCTATCTTGCGTAGGCTGAGCCTAGTATGTAGCGCAATGAGATAGTCAGGTGAATTTGGTTTACCTTTCGTTAATAAGCATATCGCTACTGATAGGGTGTAAACAATGTTTTGGTCATACATTGTTGCATTCCAAATGCTTTGACACTTAAATAAAAAAAGATGCCGCAATAGCGACATCTTTTGAAAAGGCTCTCTTAGTTACGTCAGAAGCGCTTATGAAAAATAGCTTTCAACGCTGGCGAGATCTACCCCAAATTTATTTTCGAGTAGCCATAAAAAGCGATCTTTATTCCAGTTATCATCTGGAAAACCAAAGGCTTGCGCACCAAATTCTAGGCACTCTGCCATGTGCACAAGTTGCTTTTCGCTGAGGCCTCGGCTGCGGCTGCGGCGATGACGTGACCGTAGTGACTCAATGCCACCTTCACGCGCACGCTTAATCCATTGGCTTACAGCACCTTCGGTAACACCAAGCTCATTAGCAATTTGGCGTTGTGACCACCCTTCGTTTTTTAGTCGCCATGCTTTTAGACGACGATCTTCTTGCCAATCTGGACCGGCATCCAGATCTGCCTGTGAATTCGCTATATCTGCACTCATAAGTTATGTCTCCCGCGTGCTACTAGATCCCCTCTTCCTTAGATTTACAAACTATAAGCGAAAGTTGTTTGGTTACTGTAGTATTCGCAAATGCTTGCTATTAATTCCTATTCTCAATTGCTGAGAATAGTTGTTTCCTAATTGTACACGACCAATAAGTTGAGCGCACACCATAATTAAGTAAGCTGATATATAAGGGTGGGGCGCTAAACTATAGTGTATCAGATTACAAAACGCCTCAGCATAGTGATTATGTCTCAGGGTGAGGTGATATTAGTTAGTAATCAGGTATGCATATGCCTATAGTTCAGGCAGTTTTAGAGGTTGTCTAAAGAAATTAGTATCTCGACACAAAGCTACCCAACAATGTGCGCGAGAAATTCAAAGAATTTTATTATCCGGCAGCCTCAATTGCGCTTACTAAGATTTCATATTCTTGAAAACAGTCGCGGCACATTTCAAGGTGATGCTTCATATCTGGCATCATCGTGTTGATATCATCCCCACGGAGGACAGCATCAACGTACTCATCCAAGCGTGCAAAAATATCTTCACAGTCTAGCTCAATTGGCTTTGTCTTTTCTAAAGACGTGATAAGCCCCTTCAGCATTTCAGGTGGCATCCCCATTGCGTGAGCTGGGGTGCGTTTATTACGCCCAAACAGGCGTGAGATTAGGTTCTTCATGCGTTACTCTTGACCAACAACGGTTACTACACGTCTTTGACGCCAATGTAATATCGTTTCTTACCGTATTCTTATTTATTCGAATTGGCGCAGCACGTCTTCTGGTGTCAGTCCTTCTTGCGCTAATCTTTTCTTCAGTTTGAGCCGTGCATCATGCATTAGCTTGTATAGGGCGTTACGTTTCATCCCCATGCGGTCAGCCACTTCTTGAATTGGCATGCCCTGAATTTTGAGGGCGACCATCGCTTGCTTTTGTCGATCGGTCAATTCATTCTTAATGATGTCTTGCACAACGGTCATCGTTTGGGAACGGACCATTTGCCCTTCAGGGCCAGGTTTGCTTGACCTAAACATGCCAATGCCAGACCCTGACTCAAGCATGTCATCTAGCGATGCGTCTTTCCAGCGTTTGCGGCGCAGCTCGCTTAATGCCTTATGCACAGCAATTTTGTGTGCCCATGTTGTGAACATGCTGTTTCCTTTGAAGGTGTCAGCTTTGTCACGAATGGTGAGTAAGGCGTCTTGGACAGCATCTTCAGCGAGTGCATCCATGCGGTCGTAGTCTAAGTCGGCACGTGCATTCAAGGCGTGCTTCAAGCCACGCAACAAAATGACGCGTAGATCTTCCAGGGCATTCGCCACGGTTGCTTCATCACCGCTTAAGGCGCTTAGCCACTCTTCATTGGTTCGTTTGGTAATTGCTAATTCAGCCACGGTTCGATTTTCTCATAGAATGAGAGATATTGATGAGGGTTTTCATTAAGATGCGCTTTATTTTTTAGAGTTTTCTAAGTTAGGATCATTTTCCCGATATCTGTACCTGCAGAATTGACTTTCGAGCATTACTTCTCTAAAGTCAATAATAGGAAGACGGAAAACATCGTGCGTATTTCTAAGTATCGCCCAAGAAATTATACAAACCGTCTAAAAAGAACGATAAAATCACCGTATGTTTAGACAGCGTAGTGCTCCGTCTAAGAATGGTGCCGAAAACACCACAGATGCTTTTATTCGCCTGCGCGACGTTCGGAAAGTACGTCAAACCGCAGCAGGCGATTTGGTGACTCTTAAAGACATCAATGTGGATTTTTACAAAGGCACCTTTGTTGGAATTGTTGGAAAGTCAGGTGCAGGGAAGTCAACCCTCATTAACGTATTAAGCGGCGTGACAGATGTGTCCTCCGGTGAAGTCTGGATGGGAGACACAGCCGTCCATAATCTCAATGAAAGTAACCGTGGCTTATGGCGCGGGATTAACTTGGGCATTGTTTATCAGTCTTTCCAACTGCTGCCGAATCTCACCTTATTAGAAAATGTAATGCTCCCAATGGATTTCTGTGGCCTTTATAAGCCTAAAGAAAGCCGTGAAAAAGCATTGCACCTGCTAGATCAGGTCGAAATTGCAGACCACGCTCATAAGATCCCAAGTCGGATTTCTGGTGGGCAACAGCAGCGGGCTGCAATTGCGCGTGCGCTTGCGAATGATCCGCCGGTGCTGGTTGCCGATGAACCCACGGGTAATCTCGACTCAGTCACAGCTGAAAAAATATTTGAACTCTTCGCTCAACTGATCGATCAAGGCCGCACCATTATTATGGTGACGCACGATCGTCATCTTGCTGCGCGGACGCAGCACCGCCTGCGGATTGCCGATGGTGAGATTACCGAAAATTCTCATCCAATTGGGCAGGATCCTCGTAAATGAAGTTATTCCGGTCTCGTACGCCGCAATCTAAAATTACTGTAGCCAAAGCCGCGCCAGGCGAACCTTTAATTCGCATGCGTGACATTGTCAAAATCTTCAAAACCGATGCGGGTGATTTCACAGCATTGAAAGGTATTTCAATTGACTTTCACGAAAGTCAATTTGTATCGGTGATTGGGAAGTCAGGGAGTGGGAAGTCAACCTTGGTCAATATGATCACCGGCATCGACCGTCCAACCTCTGGCAGTGTTGATATTGGTGACACTTCCATTAGTAACCTCAGCGAGAGCGAAATGGCGCGCTGGCGTGGACTGAACTTAGGCATTGTGTTTCAGTTCTACCAACTATTGCCCATGCTGTCGCTCATTGAAAATGTCAAACTGCCAATGCAACTTGCGGAGCAATACACACCAAGTGAGCGAGATGACCGCGCCATGGAATTGCTGACGTTGGTAGGGCTACAAGACTACGCCTACAAAATGCCAGCAAATGTGTCGGGGGGGCAGCAGCAAAGCGCTGCCATCGCACGCGCAATTGCAAACGATCCACCGCTCATTGTGGCAGATGAACCTACCGGTAATCTCGACTCACGTTCGGCGGCAATGGTATTTAGCCTGTTTGATGAACTTGTCAATCAGGGGAAGACCATCATTATGGTGACGCATGACCGTCACTTGGCTGCGCGTGCCCGCCGTACCGTTCGCATTCATGACGGCCTCGTTGTAGACGACGGCCCAAGCCATGAAGTGATTGACCTGAGCGACTCAAAACAACCTCAACCAGACCTCGATGCCGAGGAAACAGAGCTTTTAGAACATGCTACGCCCGAGACTGCGTAAAGTAATTGCTGACTTGTGGGACAACAAAGCGCGGACTGCGTTAGTTGTTGCCTCTATTACCGTTGGTGTATTTGCTGTTGGGATGATCTCAACGGCCTATTTGGTATTACCAGATGCAATGAACGCAGGGTTCGTTGCGGCCAACCCTGCGAATATCAAAATCGCGACCATGCCATTTGGGGACGACCTTATTGAGAGCGTCGAACGCATCCCCGGCGTTGGGTCGGCTGAAGGGCGGCAGACTGTTGAAGTGCGCATCAAAAAAGCCGATGGCACTTTGGAAAACATCGAGCTGATTGCAACTGAAGACACCGGTGAGCACAACATCAATATCAATAACATTATTGAAGGTGACATTACGCCTGATGATAACGAGTTGTTGATGTGGCGCGATGGCATGATGACGTTGGGGTATGAACTCGGCGACGTGGTCACCTTGGAGCTTGAAGACGGCACCTTGCGTGAAATGCCAATTGTGGGCGTGGCAGACGATCTGACGCATGACAATGCCACAATGCGCCAGCCACGTGGGTATGTGACCTTGGAAACCATCGAATGGCTCCAGTTCGATCCGGTTTACAACAACATGTGGGTCACCGTAGACCGCGACACGCATGACAGCGACTACATTGCTGAAGTGTCAGCAATGGTACAAGACAAGATTGAAAACTCAGGTCGACCTGTGTTTTTCGTGCGCGAATTTACCAGTGCTGTGCATCCTATGGCGAGTATTGCTCAGGCTGTACTTGGAATTTTGAGTATCCTCGGGTTGCTGATTGTCTTCTTGAGTGGTTCGCTCATTGCCAACACCCTGAATTCGCTCATTACGCAACATACCCGTCAAATTGGGGTAATGAAGTTGGTCGGCGCACGCACCAGCCAGATCGTGTTGATTTATTTAGCTGAGATTATTGCGTTTAGCGTGATTGCGTTAGCGATTTCAATTCCGGCTGGCGCTATTGCTGGCTATGAGCTTTCTAAAGTGCTTAGCTCTGAAATCAATGTGATTTT
>JAHDBS010000206.1 GCA_020630225.1 Anaerolineales bacterium
ACAAAAACACCTCACAAACGTGAGGTGTACTTGGCGATCTCGGCAGGAGTCGAACGCATGATCTAGACTGACTTTACACGCTTATGATCTGGCTCCTGTTCACAATAATAGCGCAAGTTGATCATTGTGGGAAAGGATTGAACATGCGATTACGCCCTATAGGTCAGGTTTTTGTTCAGCCAGATCTCAACAACAGTCTGCCGCAACGCTGCATCAATATCCACCAAGAAACACTGCGTTGCGCTGGCATGCGACAGCCCCAGCAAATGCGTCCAGCCATATTGCACCGCAAGCCACAGTCCTTCAACTAAGCTGTCTTCGCTAGCAGTTGCCAACGTTTCCGCCGTGATGGCAACGGTGTGCTTATCTGCGGTTTGAGTCAATCCCTGCAATTGATCCATGCAATGGTCTGGCAACGTTGTACTTGGCACCACTAGATCCCCCGCAGCCAAAATACGCAGACCGCCGATATCGACATAATGCCCACCTAAGTCTGGCTGCCACTGTTGCCAGCGAGCATGTAGATTGACGTTGAACGGTTCCAGCAAAATAAGCAAGTCTTGCGTGGCAAGCTGCCCCCTAAGCGTTCCAGTTCTTCACCAGTCTCACTGACAAGAGCTTCTTCGGTCACGGTCCAAACAGTGCCCGTCTCATCAATAAGCTCTGTGTCAATGCACCTTGGGTAAAGGTATGTCCAGCGCTTTGGAAGACCTGCACTTGTGCTCCGGTTGTGTAGATGACTTCACCAATGCGGCGGCTTTGTCTATCGGCATCTTCTTGAATAACGGTCTTCACAATTTCATGAACGGGATTATTAGAAGTAGGCGTTGCGGCGAGATGACGAGGTAATCGGAATTGCAGTTAGTTGCAGCCGGAAATATAACGATTTCTAACTACAGATTTAGCAGGCCTCTTGTTTTATGGCAAGTAGTGCGCCATAATTATAGCGTTATGCAAGATATTCACCTCACCTCTGAACACCGAATGTTCCAAGAAGCTGCCCGTGCGTTTTGTGAACAAGAAATTGCACCGCACATTGAAGACTGGGAAAAAGACGGCATTATCTCGCGTGATGCTTGGCTGAAAGCAGGCGAACAAGGCTTTCTGTGTATGGACTTCCCAGAAGAACACGGTGGTTTAGCTGCAAAAGATTTTCGCTTTAATGCGCTTTTCAACGAAGAACTAACGCGCATTGGCTGTGCTGGTTCTGGCTTTGCCTTGCAGAACGACGTGACGGCACCGTATTTTCTAGAGATGTGCAATGCAGAGCAGCAAGCGCGTTTTATGCCCGGCATGATCACAGGTGAAACGATTGCTGCGTTAGCAATTACAGAACCAGGCACTGGTAGCGATATCAAAGATGTCAACACCCGCGCCGAGCGTGATGGTGACTATTACGTTGTCAATGGTGCAAAGACGTTTATCACCAATGGCATTCTGAGCGATGTGGTTGTCACAGTCGTCAAGACCGACCCTGACGCCGGACACAAGGGCATTAGCTTGCTCCTCGTTGAGCGCGGCATGGATGGCTTTACGCGTGGCACTAATTTAGACAAGTTAGGCTTGAAAATGCAGGATACTGCTGAACTGTCTTTTTCTGACCTTCGCGTACCAGTTGAAAACTTGGTTGGGCAAGAAGGCAAAGGTTTTTATTACCTCATGCACAACTTAGCGCAAGAGCGTACGTCCATTGCTGTCGGCTCTATCTCGAATGCCGAAGCCGCGCTGGCAGAGACCATGCGCTACTGTAATGAACGCACCGCCTTTGGGCGTCAAATTGGCAAATTCCAAAATTCACGCTTTAAGTTGGCCGAAATGCAGACGGAAATCACCATTGGACGCACGTTTGTGGACCAATGTGTGCTTGAACTAAACGCAGGCACGCTCACTACAGAAAAAGCCGCGATGGCAAAAATGTGGTGTTCTGAAATGGAGTGGCGCGTGGTTGACCAATGCTTGCAACTGCACGGTGGCTATGGCTACATGGAAGAATATCCACTGGCCAAGCGCATGCGTGACGCCCGTGTACAGCGCATTTACGGCGGGACTAACGAAATCATGCGCGAAATTGTTGGCCGCTCAATGGGGTTCTAAAACAATGGTTGATTTTATGACCGACGAACATGAAATGATCCGCGACACAGCGCGAGATTTTGCCAGAAATGTGATCGCTCCGACTGCGCGGCAACTCACAGGCTTGCGTTAGCAATATGAACTTAACTGACCAACGGGTTGTGAAGACCCGCAAGCAACTCAAGGCTGCGTTTGTTGACCTCGTCAATGAAAATGGCTATGACAGCATTACTGTCCAAGACATCACCTCACGGTCTGGGGTGGGGTATCGAACTTTTTTTCGGCATTACAAAGACACGCGCGACCTCATGGAAGACGCACTTGCTGAGTTTGTTACCGCAGTTCACAACGAGTTACTACCTGCGGATACGCCTGAAATGACGCGTCAGAACATCATTACGATGTTTCGCTACATTGAGAAACATCATGATTTGTTTCGCGCGTTTTACAGCACGCCTTACTATACAGACTTCAATATGCCGCTACACAAATGGGGCAGCCGTTTAGGCAGTCTCTTATTCGAAACGTTAGATTTGGAAATTCCGTTAGAAATCGTGCTAACCCACTTTCTGCACTCGATGCTCAGCATCCAGCGTTGGTGGGTGGAAAGCGGGATGCAAATTCCCGCTGAAACAATGGGGGGGTATACCTACAGCCTCATCTTGCATCCGCTGGTTAATCAGCAGTAGCTAACGCCTGTTTAGCGCTGAAAGACGTTTGCAGACACACTATCTTGAAAATCACAAAACAAATTAAGTTGAAAAGGAAATAAAACCATGCAGCAAGAAGCTTACATTTATGAAGCTATTCGCACGCCACGGTCTAAAGGTAAAGCGGGCGGCGAATTGAATGAGATCAAACCGGTAGACCTCGTTGTCTCTCTAATGGATGAATTGGTTGATCGCACTAACATCAACACAGCCCAAGTAGATGATGTGGTGTTGGGCTGTGTGTCGCCCGTTGGCGAACAAGGCCAAGATATTGCCAAGATCGCTGCTCAAAAAGCTGGCTGGGACGTGGACGTTCCAGGTGTGCAACTTAATCGGTTCTGTGCCTCTGGTCTAGAAGCCGTCAATATGGCTGCCCAAAAAGTGCGCTCTGGCTGGGAAAACATGGTTGTGGCAGGCGGTGTAGAGAGTATGTCGCGTGTGCCCATTGGAAGCGATGGTGGCGCAATGTCTGGTGATCCGCAAACCAACTATGAAACCTATTTTGTTCCCCAAGGCATTGGCGCAGACCTGATTGCAACGATGGAAGGCTTTAGCCGCACCGATGTTGACAAGTTCGCCTTGCAGTCCCAGCACCGCGCAGCTTATGCCCGTGACAACGGACGTTTTGATCGCTCTGTGGTGCCTATCAAGGATATGAACGGGCTGCCAATTTTGGACCGCGACAGCTATATTCGCCCCGGTACGACAATCGAAGGCCTTGGCAATTTGCGCCCAGCCTTCCAGCAAATGGGTGAGATGGGCTTTGACTTTGTTGCGCAACAAAAGTACCCCAACATCGAAAAAATTGACCATGTCCACACCGCTGGCAACTCTTCGGGTATTGTCGACGGCTCTGCAATTGTACTGATCGGCAACGAAGACCAAGGGAAAGAATTTGGGATGAAGCCGCGTGCCCGCATTGTCTCTGCTGCGCTGGTTGGGACTGATCCGACCATTATGCTGACCGGCCCTGGCCCCGCAACTAAAAAAGCGTTGAAGCTGGCGGGTATGAACATCAATGACATTGACCTTATGGAAGTCAACGAAGCCTTTGCGGCTGTTGTGATGCGCTTCATGCGTGACATGGGTATTGAAAACGTCGAAAACATCAACGTTAATGGCGGCGCGATTGCAATGGGGCATCCGCTCGGCGCAACGGGCGCAATGCTGATGGGCACGCTCATCGATGAGATGGAACGCACCGACTGTGAAACCGGTCTCGTCACGCTGTGTGTTGGTGGCGGCATGGGCATCGCCACAATTGTGGAACGCGTCTAATTATTTTGGAAGATAATCTGATGGCAATTAATTATTCACAAGACTCAGACGGCATTGTTACCTTTACCATTGACATGCCAGACCGCTCCGCAAATGTGTTGAATCCCCTGTTCTACGACGCATTGGCTGTCGCGCTTGATAAAGTCACTGCTGATGACAGCGTGACGGGCCTCATTCTGGTGTCTGGTAAGTCAAAGATTTGGATTGCTGGGGCGGATATTGATGTTTCGTTTGGCAGTGAAGACCCGCAAGAGGTTTTTGCTAGCACTGAAGCACTGAAAGCTCTCTTGCGCCGCATAGAAACCATTGGTGTGCCAGTTGTGGCGGCACTGAACGGCACTGCGCTAGGCGGTGGTTTTGAAACTGCACTGGCGTGTCACTATCGCATTGCGTTAGACAACGACAAGATCAAATTTGGGTTTCCAGAAGTTGGTCTTGGCTTGTTGCCAGGTGGTGGCGGCGTGGTTCGCACCGGTCGTCTGATTGGACTGCAACCGGCAATGGAATGGCTGACCCAAAACAAAAA
Source organism: Anaerolineales bacterium (assembly GCA_020630225.1). GTDB lineage: Bacteria > Chloroflexota > Anaerolineae > Anaerolineales > UBA6668 > JAHDIM01. The sequence continues at coordinate 4,588 of JAHDBS010000206.1, forward strand.
GTACACACCCAAAAAGACGCTGGCAGCAGGCCTTATCCATGCTTTAGCCACTGACATGGATGATCTAATGGCGCAAGCCAAGGCCTGGATCAAGGCCAACCCGGATGCCAAAGCCCCGTGGGATGCGGTCAAGCGCTACAAAATTCCAGGCGGCGGTCCGAATCATCCAAAAGTTGCCGGGATGCTAGCCATTGCTCCAGCAATGATGCGCAAAGAAACCAAAGGCAATTTGCCTGCACCACAGGCCACGCTGTCTGCTCTAGTTGAAGGTGCCAATGTAGATTTCGAAACCGCCTGTCGCATTGAATCGCGTTACTTCACAAAGCTAGCAACTGGCCAAGTGAGTCGCAATATGATCAATGCGTTTTGGACACAGTTGAACCAGATCAAGAAAGGCAAAAGCCGTCCGCAAGGCGTTGCGCCGCAAGTCACCAAGAAGGTGGGCGTATTGGGGTCCGGCATGATGGGCCACGGCATTGCCTATGTCTCTGCAATGGCGGGCATGGATGTGGTCATGACCGATGCTACCCAAGACGGCGCAGATGCAGGTTTGGCAAAAATCGAAAAGATTTTGGGCAAAGGTGTCAAACGTGGGCGCATGACCGAAGAAAAAGCGGCTGGTATTTTGGGCAAGATCAATGCGACGGCAGACTATGCCGAATTGGACGGCTGTGACCTGATTATTGAAGCGGTCTTTGAAAACCGAGACTTGAAGGCCAAGGTCACCAAACTAGCGGAAGACGCAATGGACCCGACCGGCGTCTTTGCCTCAAACACCTCCACCTTGCCGATTACTGGCTTGGCTGAAGCGAGCCAACGCCCTGAAAAATTCGTCGGGCTGCACTTCTTCTCTCCTGTTGAACGGATGCAGTTGGTCGAAATTATTGTGGGTGAGAAAACCGATGATGAAACGCTTGCCAAGGCGTTTGACTATGTACTTGCCATTCGCAAGGTGCCAATTGTGGTCAACGATAGTCGTGGCTTCTACACCTCGCGTGTATTTGGCACTTGGACCAACGAAGGTATGGCGTTGCTAGCTGAAGGCAACCACCCACAAGCGATTGAAATGGCTGGTCTCCAAGCTGGCATGCCTATTGGCCCACTGGCCTTGCTAGACGAAGTGACGCTGTCTCTCTGTAAACACGTCCGTGACCAAGCCGTGACCGATCTTGCCGCCGAAGGGAAGCAACACACGGCACACCCTGGTGAAGCAGTCATGGATAAAATGATTGAACTAGGGCGACCCGGACGTGTGGGTGGTGGTGGATTCTATGATTACAATGGCCATGACAAAAGCCTTTGGCCTGAATTGACCAGCATGTTTGTCAATGGCAAGGAACCGCTTAGCCAGGCTGAAATGATCGACCGCATTTTGTTTGCGCAATCTGTGGAAACCGCACGTTGTATAGAAGAAGGCGTACTGCGCACCGCTGCCGACGGTAACTTAGGCGCGATCTTTGGCTGGGGTTATGCGCCGCACCACGGCGGGACGCTACAGTTCATCAATGCCTATGGGTTGCCTGAGTTTGTTGCCCGCGCTGAAGAATTGGCCGCAGCTTATGGACCACGCTTTGCGCCGCCACAACTCTTGAAAGACATGGCCACCAACGGCAAAACGTTCTAAACGCTGCCTGTCACTGAACCTAAACGCGAGCGCTATGCAGTACTCGCGTTTTTGATACAGAATCCAAATCGCAACAACTATAACCCTACCGGAGAAATCGCAAGGAAATGACAATCGAAGAATTACGCCAATGGACCACTAAATCCTTTCTCGCCTTGGAGCGCACAGGCGTTGAATTGCTTGACGCAGTGAAGGTCCTTTATTAATGACTGCGCCACTCAAATCTCTCAAAATTCTTGACTTTAGTCCGTTGCTACCAGGGCCGTTCGGCACGATGATGCTGGCTGACCTTGGCGCAGACGTGCTGCGCATTGAGGCACCCGACCGACCAGACCTCATGCGTCTTTTCCCGCCGCATGATGACAATGGTGTGGCGTTAGGACATGCGTTGGTCAACCGCAATAAGCGCAGTCTGGGGCTAAATCTGAAGGCCACTGAGGCGGTAGAGATTGTAAAAGATCTCATTACCAAGCAAGGCTATAACATTATTGTTGAGCAGTTTCGACCGGGTGTGATGACCAAGCTTGGTGTGGGGTATGAGCAGCTCAAAGACATTTGCCCAGACCTGATTTATGTCTCACTTACAGGCTATGGACAATCTGGTCCATATGCCAACCGTGCCGGACATGACCTCAATTATTTAGCATTGGCTGGGCTGTTGTCTTATTACGGTCGCGCTGAAGGCACGCCGCCACCGCCGCCAACGCAGATTGCAGATATTGCTGGCGGCAGTTTTCACCTTGTCATTGGATTGCTTAGCGCCGTTATTCGGCGGGCAACCACGGGCGAAGGTGGACATGTTGATATTTCAATGTTTGACAGTGCCCTGATCATGAATACCACTGCCGGGGCCGATGCGCTTATCAATGGCATAAATGCGCAGCCAGAGAATCAACCACTCAATGGTGGGTCATTTTATGACTTGTATCGCACAGCGGATGATCAGTTGTTGTCAGTAGGCTCCTTAGAGCCAAAATTTTGGCAAGGGTTTTGTGCTGCTATTGAGCGTCCAGATCTTGTCAAGTCTGGCCAGAATTTTGACCCTGCGCAACAAGCCCGCCTTAAGGCCGAACTGCGTTCAGTCATGGCACAAAAAACACGCGCAGAATGGGAAACAATCTTTACGCAGTATGATGTTTGCGTAGAGCCGGTCTTGAGTCTCACCGAAGCTATGGGGCATCCGCACACGCAAGCCCGTAACATGATTGTTGACGTGCCTCATGGGCCTGATGGGACCCAACAACAAGTTGGAACGCCGATCAAAATGACAGATTTTGAACCAGTGTATCGGCATAGTGGCGCGGACTTAGGTGCAGATACGCGGCAGGCGCTGGCGGCGTTAGGCTATTCTGAAGCTAAGATTGATGCATTTATTGCAACCAACGTTGTAAAGGATGTCGCCTAATTGTGTGTATGTTGATCAGACTCAGATTGATCTAGTTATTTTGGCCTGCGAAACCGCAATAACATTGTTCCGCAGGCTATTGCTATGCATAATTAGAAATTATCCACTCACGCCATAAACTGCAGTATTCGGAAAGAACGCAAACCAGCCAAACCAATAGGCGCAATCTAATGATGGAACTTTATGAATATGTACAAATAGATTTCAATAGAAATTTGACCTTCGTTCCCCACCAGTGGTGCGCAGACTGGGCATAAAAAAATGACCCTAACCAGTACTTATTGGTTAGGGTCATAATGGCGATCTCGGCAGG